>JAICEP010000272.1 GCA_025924095.1 Sorangium sp. | reverse complement strand
GTCCGCGTCCCGCGCCCGCGCGAGGGCCTGCGCGTCGGCGAGCGGCAGCGGCAGCTCGGCGGGCTCGACCGATCGCGGCACCGCGAGGATGGCCGCGGAGCCCGCGATGAAGATGGCCACGAGCCCCGGCTCCCAGCCTTCTAGGTGCCGCTTCCAGCCGCGGCGCTCCGCCGCCTCTTCCGCGCGCGACGACACGGCGGAAGACGCGGCCGCCCGGCTGCGGCTCGACCGAGCCGAGCGCGACTCCCGGCGCTTGACAGCGACGCTCTCGGCTCGCGACATTGATCGTCTCCTCTGCGCTTCAGAATACCCCACGCGGCGACCTCCAGCGCCGCGCACCTAGCCAGCGAGGCACGTGCGAGATCACCGCAAGCACCCGCGCAAGCCCATCGAGCTCTCGATCGCGTTCCGGATCGGCGACGGCCCGCGCGTCGATGCGACATGCCGCGACATCAGCCTCGGCGGGATGTTCATCAAGACCAGCTCGCCCGCCCCCTTCGGGGCGACCATCGAGGTGCTGCTGTCCCTGGCGGGCCTGAAGCAGGCCGCCGCGATCCCGTCGGTCGTGCGATGGACCACCTCCGAGGGGATGGGGGTGCAGTTCGGGGTGATGGGCGCGCGGGAGACCTACGCGCTCACGCAGCTCCTCGGCTCGCTCTGAGCCTCCGCGCGGACGACGCGCAGCGCTCCCCGCGCGGCGGCCGCGCTCAGTCCTCGATGGTCAACGGGATGGCGAGCTGCCTCGGGCCTTCCGCGAAGCGACCCTGGTAGAGGCCTGCAGCGCAGGCCTGCAGCGCAGGCCGGAGCGGCGGGTCGAAGCGCACGGCGGCGACGCTGCCGTCCGGGTGCACGGAGATGCGCAGCGTCGAGACGATCGACCTGCGGACCCAGGACGAACCGCCAGCGCTCTCGCGCGCGAAACAGCTCGACAGCAGCGACTGCACGGACGCTGACGTCAGCGCCGGCGGGTGAGAGGTCGCCTGCGGGTCGGGGACCGGCTCTGCGACGGCCAGCGACGGCTCGGTCGCCGACGGCGGAGGCGGCTCGTCGACCACCGGGGCGGCCGGCTCGGCGACCGCCGAGAAGGCGGGCGCGGCGGGCTCCTCCACGTGAGCGACGGCCACGGGGGCCGCAGCAGCTCCGCTCGGCGGACGCACGCCGGCGGTCGGCCGGGGCGATGCAGGCGGACGCGCCGGCTCCGGGGGCGCGGCGGCAGGGGCGCTGTCCTGCGGCGCGGGGCGCTGAAGGAGGCGCGCCTCGCGGCCGCCGTCGAGCGAGAAGGTGCCGCGCGACGGACCGACGAGCAGGTGCGCGGTGGTCGCGCCGCGGTACGCCGCGGGACCGACCGCGACGGTGCCGTGCTCCACGTCGACCTCCACGCGATTCTCCAGGCGGGTCACGGTGAAGAGCGTGCCGTGCACCGCGACGCGGGTGCCGTCCACCTCGACGGCGAACGCCTCGACGAGCCCCTCCTCGGGCGCGCGCGTGACGACGTCGGCCCGCACCGAGCCCCGCTCGAGCGCGATCACGTGGCCGACCCCCGCCGCGCCCACGGCGCGCACCACGGCGCGGCTGTCCGGCAAGAGCGTCCAGCGCACCGACCCGACATCGACGAAGGAGATCGCGTGGGTCGCCGTCTCGACGGAGTCGCCTGGCCGGAGGGCGCGAAAATCCAGGTCGTCGGCCGCCCCGGCCGCCCTGGGCACGTCCGCGAGATCGCGGGCGCGCGGCGGCGTCGACGTCGCCACGACGGGCGGGGCGGAGCGCCCGGCCGCGAGGACCGCGAACGCGATCGCCGCCGCGGCCGCCGCGAACGCGAGCGCGCGCCCGAGCGGCGAGCGCTGCGGCGGAGCGGCGCGACCCACGCGACGCTCCGAAGAGGGCCGATCGATCCGCGCGAACAGCTCGCGCTCGATGGCGTCCCAGCGAGGCTCCGGAGGCTCCTCGGCGCGGAGCAGCCGGTCCATGTGCTCCCGTGCCCGCTCGTACTGCTTTGCGCCGCTCACATGTCCTCCGCGTCGACAGCCGCTTGATCCGCCGCGGGATACCCCACAGCGGCGCCCCCTCTCGAAACCCGTTCGCGCGTCGCCTCCGGACCTGTGGCGTCCACCTTGTCCGCGCCGCCCTCGGCCAGCTCGACGGCGAGCTGGGCGAGCGCGGGCTCGGCGCGCATCATCGCCTCGATCTCCCGGCGCGCATAGAACAGCCGCGTCCGGACGGTCAGGACCGGGGCGCCGACGATCTCCGCGATCTCGGTGGGCGCGATCCCCTCGAGCTCGTGGAGGACGTAGACGACCCGCTTCTTCTCGGGGAGGCGCTCCAGCACCCGTCGGAAGGCGTCGATCCTGCGAGCGCGAGCGGCGTCTTCGTCCGGGAGCATGCCGCGGTCGGCCTCGAGATGGATGCTGGGCTCGCCCGCGAACACCGGCCGGGAGCGCGCCGCGCGCCGGGCCATCAGCACCGCGTTGACCGTCACCCGGTGGAGCCACGTCGAGAACTTCGACTGCCCCCGGAAGTCCCCCAGGCTCCGGTGCACCTGGATGAACACCTCCTGGATGACGTCCTCCGCGTCGGCGGTCGGCCCGAGCATCCTGAAGACGAGCCGCGCGACGTCGCGGCGATAACGCCGGAAGATCTCGGCAAAGGCCGTGGGGTCACCGCTCTGGAAGCGGCGGATCCACTCGCCCACGTCGTCGGGCTCGATCACGGGCGGAAGCCTATCCGCCCCTTCGGCGCTCATGGAGCTCGATGGCGAGACAACGAGCGCCGGGCGGCGAGACAGGTCATGGCGCGCGAGCGCCGCGTCGAGCGCCACGCGCGCGTCCTGCGCGGCCGGGGCGTCCGCGCGGCCGTTCGGCGCCCCCCAGCCGAGGGGAAAAAACGACCGCGGGAGGTGCGCCCAGAACGCCCCCGTCTCGACCGCCACGGTATGCACGAAGGTCTCCGATGCACCGAGCAGCCGGACCATTCATGGCGCTGCGAAGCGCCGATAGCCCGTGCAGCGCCGCCCCGGGCCGCGATGACGCCCGGAAACGCACAAAAGTTGTTCCTCCGGGCACATCGGCGCGACCTTCCGGCGCATGATCCTCATCGCCGTGTCGCTGACCGTGGCCCTCGTCGCCGCTGACCTGCTCGAGCTGGGCTCGCGCCGCCGCGATCGCGCGTAGCGACCGGCTTCAGGCCCTGGACAAAAAAATGCCCGGCTTGAGCCCGCTTCGGCCTCAGGCCGACGTGCGCTCAAGCCGGGCGACGGAAAAAACCGTGGGGGTGCCCGGGTCGTCCGGCCGGGTCAGCCCGCGGCCTCGGCGCCCTCCGCCGCGGCGCCACCCTTCTTCGGCAGCTCGAAGAGCGCCGACAGCTCGATCTTCTCCTGCTTCTTCTGCTCCAGGATGCGGTTGACCGCGCGCAGCAGGCGCGTCTTCGCAGGGCCGCTGATCGGCTTGCCCTGCAGCGCCGCGCCCAGCGTGCGGTCGGTCACCGGGCGGCCGCTGCGCGGCTTCTTGGTGCTTGCGGCCTCCTTCTTTTTCGCAGCGTCTTCGCTGCTGCGCGCCAGCCGCTTGGTCAGGCGGATCGCCCGATCCTCCGGCTGCAGCCGCTCGATCTTGACCGACACCGCAATGATGCGGCGGGGGTCGATCTTCTGTTCCTTCAAGAAATTTTCGATCTTGGTGCCCATCGTCGTCACTTGCCCCGAAAGGGCGGCGACCCTACCACGCTCGGTGCCGCTGTGCATCTGCGACGTTTACCTCCCGCGTCGCCCTCGGTTAGCTTGTCGCGGTGACCCTCCTGGCCGAGCTCGACGAAGCAGCGCGCATCATTCACCAACGAATTCCGGCGCCTCCGAGCATCGGTGTGGTGCTGGGATCAGGGCTCGGGGGCTGGGGCGACGAGCTCTCCGGGCTCGTGAAGGTCCCGTACGCGGAGATCCCCGGCATGCCTCGGCCCGCCGTCGAGGGGCACGCCGGCTTCCTCTGCGCCGGGCGCGTCGGGGACGTGCCGGTCGCCTGCTTGCAGGGGCGCGCGCACCTCTATGAGGGGCACCCGCCGGCGAAGGTCGCGTTCGGCGTGCGCGTGCTCGCGCGGCTCGGCTGTCGCGCCGTGCTCCTGACGAACGCGGCGGGCGGCATCCACCCCGGCTTCGCCGCCGGCGACCTCATGCTGCTCACCGATCACCTGAACCTGATGGGGGTGAACCCGCTCCTCGGGCCGAACGACGACGCGCTCGGCAAGCGCTTCCCCGACATGACCTACGCGCACGATCCCAGGCTGCTCGAGCTCGCGCGGGCGGCGGCGAGCGACGCGAGCGTCTCGCTGCGCGAGGGGGTCTACGCCGGTCTGCTCGGGCCGACGTACGAGACCCCCGCCGAGATCCGGATGCTGCGCACGCTCGGGGCAGACGCGGTCGGGATGAGCACGGTCCCGGAGATCATCGCGCTCAGGCACATGGGCGTGCCGGCCGCGGCCATCTCGTGCATCACGAACCTCGCGGCGGGCCTGACGCAGCGCGAGCTCGACCACAAGGAGGTCGAGGAGACCGCCCGGAAGGCGCGCGCCCGGTTCACGGCGCTGCTCTCGGCGTGGGTCCGCCGCGCCGGCGAAGGCGCCGCGGCCGGGAGCCCTGCGTCGTGAGCCGCGCTCCGCAGGACGCCGTCGAGGCGCCCGCCGCGCCCGAGGCGGCGCAGGCGATCGACTGGGACGCGCTCGATGGGGCGGCCCTCGCCGTCCGGGAGCGGGCGCACGCGCCGTACTCGGGCTACTGGGTCGGCGCGGCGATCCTCGTGCGGTCGGGCCGCGTGTTCGCCGGCTGCAACGTCGAGAACGCCTCGTACGGGCTCACCCTCTGCGCGGAGCGCTCGGCCATCGCGCAGATGGTCGCGGCCGGCGAGCGCGACCCGATCGCGCTCACCGTCGCCACCAGCGGGCCCGTCCTCGGCAGCCCGTGCGGCATGTGCCGGCAGACCCTCGCCGAGTTCGCCGTCGATCTCCCGATCCGCCTCATCGCCGCCGGGGGCGGCAGCGTGGCGCCTCGGCTCACCTCGCTGGCAGCGCTCTTGCCCGAGGCGTTCGGGGCGGCCGCGCTCTCGCGCTGACCGCCCCCCGCCCCGCCAGCGAGCGCCGCCGGCTCACTCGATCGACAGCGCCTCGCCCTGATCGATCTGCGACAGCGCGGAGGCGAGCGCCTCCCGTGCGCGCTCCAGCGAGGCGCGGTCCTCGCCCCACTTCGAGCGCGCCTTCTGCAGTCGGGCACGCTCGACGGCCAGCTGCTCGGCGAGCTGCTCGCCCTGCGTCCTCAACGTGTCGCGCTCCTCGGTCCGGTGCGAGAGCTGCGCGCCGAGCTCGCTCTCCCGCTGCTCGGCCTCGGTGAGCCGGCCCTGGAGCGCCTCGACGGCGCGCGCCCGCTCGGCGAGCTCGCCCAGCAGGCGATCGCGCTCCTCGACGCGGGTGGACAGCTCGTCCGTGCGTTGCTCCAGCTGCTGCTCGAGGTCGCGCGAGCGGGCCTCGAGGTGCGCCACCTGGTTGCGCGCCTGCCCGAGCTCGGTGGAGAGCCCGCGGGCGATCTCGTCCAGCTCGTGCTTCTGCGCCGTCCAGGCGGACTCGCGCTCGGCGATCTCGGCCTGGTGTGCGCCGCGGAGGTCGGCGAGCGCCTGCGCGTGCGCCGCCTCGATCTGCGCCTGCCGGTCGACGGCCCGCGCCTCGAGCTCGGACACCCGAGCCGCATGCGCGTGCTCGGCGGCGCGGACGGCCTGCTCGCGCTCCTCGATGAGCTCGCGCTCTCGGGCTGCGAGCCGCGCCGCGAAGTCGTCTCGCGTCGCCTCGAGCGCCTGCGCGTGCTCGTTCGCCTGTCCCTCGATGGCGCGGGCGTGCTCGGTTCGCAGGCTGAGCAGCGCGGCCGCGTGCTCGCGATCGCGCCGTTCCCCGTCCTCCGCATGCTCGCGCCGCAGCGCATCGACGGCGGTCGCGTGGTCGCCCCGCAGCGCCTCCAGCGCGGCGGCGTGCTCGGCCTGCTGCCGCTCGACGGCGGCGACCTGCTCGGCGCGCACCCCCTGCAGCGCGGCCGCGTGCTCCGCGTTGATCCGCTCGACGGCGGCGGCGTGCTCGGCGCGCGCCGCGTCCAGCCCGGCGGCGTGCTCCCGGTCGCGCCGCTCCGTCTCGCCCGCGTGCTCGCGCCGGAGCGCCTCGACGGCGGCCTCGTGCTCGCCCTGCGAGGCCTCGACCGCGGCGGCGTGCTCCGCCCGCAGCCGGTCCAGCGCCGCAGCGTGCTCCGTGCTCAGGTCATCCACGGCCGCGGCGTGCGCGGTCCGCACGCCGTCCAGGGCGGCCTCGTGCTCGGCCCTCAGGCCATCCGCCAGCGCCGCATGCTCGGCCCTCACCCGATCGAGCGCCGCAGCATGCTCGGCCGCCTGCTTGTCGATGGCCGCGGCGTGCTCGCCGGCCAGCCTGTCGGCGGCGGCGCGTTGCTCGGCGGCCTGCTGCTCCACGCGGGCGGCGTGCTCGGCGTTCAGCCGCTCGACCTCCGTCCGGTGCGCCGCCGTCGCCTGCTCGAAGCGCTCCCGCTCCGCCTGCGCGCTCTCCTCGATCTCGCGCCGCGCCGACGCTTCGACGGCGGCGATCGCCTGCGCCCTCTCGTCCGCCGAGGAGCGCAGCGCCTCGGTGTGCGCGGCCTCCGCGCTCATTAGGGCCTGCCGGGCCGCCGAGACCTCCGTGTCGCGGGCGACGACCTGCGCCTGCATCTTCTCGGCGCGCGCCTTGAAGTCGTCGGCGCGCTTCGCCGCGAGCTCCTTGTCGGCGCGCAGCGACGCGAGCTGCCCGTCGAGGTCCTCGCTCGCACGCTCGAGCTCCAGGATCCTGTCGACCTGATCGGCCTTCTCCCGATCGAGCGACAGCGATTGATCCCGGAGCTCCAGGAGCTCCTTGTCCTTGCGCGACATCTGGTCGCGGAGCGCGAGGATCTCCTTGTCTTTCTTGTTCAGCGCCTCGCGCAGATCGAGGAACTCGCGGCTCGACACGCCGCCGGGCCTGGAGCCGCTGCCGCCGGCCGCGAGCTTCGCCTTGAGCTCGTCGAGCTCGCGCCGCAGGCGGACCGCCTCCTGGCTGCCGTCGTTCGCCGTGGAAATCTCGCCCTCGAGGCGGAGCGACGTGGCGCGCGCAGCGGCCACCTCCTTGGAGAGGCGGACGATCTCGCTCTTGGACCTGTCCAGGTCGGCGCGCAGGCGCTCGATCTCGCCCGCGTCGGCGTCGGAGCGATGCGGCGCCGGCGGCGCCGGGGTCAGCCGCCCGCGCTCGGAGACCGGGGCGCGGTAGGCGCCCCCGCGCTCGGAGACCGGGGCGCGGTAGGTGGCCACCGGCGACGAGCTCACCGGCGGGGGCACCGAGGCTGGCAGGGGCGTGCCGGTGGACGTCGGCGTCCGCGTCGACGGCACGACCGAGGGCGTCCGCGTCGACGGCACGACCGAGGGCGTCCGCGTCGACGGCGCGACCGAGGGCGTCCGCGTCGACGGCGCGACCGAGGGCCTGACGTCGGTCGGCTCCTCCTCTTCGTCGCGGATCAACCGGGTGAACGCGCCGCCGATGAACTCCTCGATGTCCTCATCCGACCTGCGGGAATCCGACCTCACGACGGCGGCCTGAGGAGGCTTCGTCGGTCCTGGCGCCCGCCCACGCTCCTGGGCGGCGGCGGACGGCGGCGCGGCGGACGGCGACGGCGGCGCGGCGGACGGCGGCCTCGGCGCGGCGGACGGCGGCCTCGGCGCGACGGACGGCGGCCTCGGCGCGACGGACGGCGGCCTCGGCACAGCCGACGGCGCCGGCGGCGCGACGCTCGCGGGCGTGCCGTTCGAGCCCACCGCCGCGGTGATGATCGTGGGATCCCCGGAGTCCTCGTCGATGTCGGCCTCGAGCACCTCGGCCTCATCGATCATGATCGGATCCGCCTCCGCGTCGTCGCCGTCGAGCGGGACATGGTTGCGGATGTGCTCGAGGAGCTCGCCGAACGCGATCGGCTTGTGGATGTAGTCCTCCGCGCGCGTCCTGAGCTTTCGGTGCTGCTCGAACGTCTCCTCGCTCGACTCGCTCGACATGATGACGAGCGGGACGTCCTTGAGCTGCAGGTCCTTCTTGAGCTTGTTGCAGACCGAGAAGCCGTTCATGCGCGGCAGCTCGATCGACAGCAGGATGAGGTCGGGGCGATCGGCCGCGGCTGCCTGCAGGCCGACGTTGCCGTCGTCGACGACCTGAACGGTGCAGCCGAGGCGGCCCAGTTCCGTGCGGAGCTCCCCGGCGAACGCCGGATCACTCTCAAATACGAGGACTTTCGTCATGTTCCGGGGTGTGCGCGGGTTCGGAGGGGAACCCAAGATATCGGCCCCCTTCGACGAGTGTCAAACACGAGGCGGGTCGCCACGCTCGGGCCGTCCGGCCGGCGGCGCGCCGCGCGAAGGACACCCGGTGGCAGGCGAATCTGGACAATCCGCCACGGTTCCTGCCGGGCCGACGGCCGACAGCAGCACACCCGCGCGCCCCGGATCAGGTGGCGGCGAAATGGTCGGACGGCTCGTCGCCGAAGCACAGGCCCATCTCACGGGCCGTGACGACCGTGTCCGAATCGAGCGGCACCGTCTTCGTCTTGCCGGCCACGTCGTCGAGGGAGACCAGCTCGATCCGGTTCGCCCGCAGCGCGACCATCCCGCTCCCGCAGTCCTCGACGAGGGAGCGCATCGCGGCCGCGCCGAAGCGGAGCGCGAGCAAGCGGTCCGCCGTCGTGGGTCCACCGCCGCGCAGCAGGTGGCCGAGCACCATCGAGCGCGCCTCCTTGCCCGTGCGGGTGGCGAGCTCCTTGGCGACGCGCTCCGCCACGCCCCCGAGGACGGCGGCGCGGCGGAAGGCGTCGCCCGCGTCCTTGATGACCAGCTCTCCCCCCTGCGAGCACGCCCCCTCCGCCGCCACCACGATGGAGAAGCGCCGCCCGCGCGAATCCCGGAGGCGGATCTTCTCGGCGATCGGCTCGTACTGGAACGGGATCTCCGGCATCAGGATGACGTCGGCGCCCCCGGCGATCCCGGCGTTGAGCGCGATCCAGCCCGCATGCCGGCCCATCACCTCCACGACCATGATCCGCTCGTGCGCCTCGGTCGTGGTGTGGAGCCGATCGAGCGCCTCGGTCGCGATGGAAACGGCCGTGTCGAAGCCGAACGTGATGTCGGTGCAGCAGACGTCGTTGTCGATCGTCTTCGGCACGCCGATGACGCTGAGCGCCAACCCGCGTTTTGCCGCTTCTTCGGCAATGGCGTGCGCGCCGCGAAGCGTCCCGTCTCCGCCGATGGCGAACAGGATTCCAACCCGCAGCTGCTCGAGGCGGTCGACCATCGCCGCCGGATCCTGCGGGCCGCGCGACGATCCGAGCAGCGAGCCGCCCATTTCGTGGATCCGGTTCACGACGGCAGGCGTCAGCTCGAGCGGCGCCT
>JAICEP010000271.1 GCA_025924095.1 Sorangium sp. | reverse complement strand
TCTCCGCGACGAGGTTGCGCCGCAACGCGTGCTCGGGGACGCCGCGCACGTCCCACACAAGGCCGATCTTCTCGAGCGCCTTCAGCCCGTAGTAGGTAATGTCGATCTCCCACCAGAAGAACCCCTGACGCGCGCTGCTCTGGTAATGATGATGGTTGTTGTGCCAGCCCTCTCCGAGGCAGAGCACGCCGAGAAGCGGGTTATTGCGGCTCGTGTCGGTGGTCGCATAGCGGCGCGAGCCGCTGACATGCGCGACGGAGTTGATCGCATAGATGACGTGGTGCAAGAGACAGGTCGACACGCAATAGCCCCAGAGACCCACGTCGAGGCCACCGAAGATCAGGAGCGCAGCGACCATCGCCACGATTGAAAGAGCGTGCCACCGGTCGAGCCAGCGGAGCTCCGGGTAGCGAGCGAAATCAGGGATGAGCGAGAGACTTGTCGACTCGTGCTCCCGTCCCATCCACCAGCCCATGTGCGCATACCAGAAAGAACGGCGCGTGGGGCTGTGGACGTCGCGATCGGTGTCCGAGTATTTGTGATGCACCCGGTGGGTCGACGCCCACCAGAGCGGGCCTTTCTGCGCAGCCGTCGTCGCGACGAGCGCGAGCAAAAACTGGAACGCGCGGCTCGTCTTGAAGGTGCGATGCGAGAAATACCGGTGATATCCGGCCATCATCGCGAACAGCCGGATCAGGTAAGCCACCGCGGCGAGCGCGACGAGCTCCCAGGTCACCCCCCGGACGAGGGCGAGCACGGCGCCGGCGTGGATCGCGGCAATCCCGAGGACGTTGAAGCACTGGCCGGGCGTCAACCACGCGCCTCGGTCGGGGGAAAGAGACCCAACGGGTTTAGGCACTTGTCAAAGCCTGGCTGGGTGCGCGACGCTCGTCAGCGAGGTGGGCGCGCGGCACCCGGAAGGATGAAAAATCTGGGGCGGGTGCCCTGTGAATAACACCGTCCGGGGTGCTTCGTGAACGGGATTCGATCCACCTCGACGACCACGCGCCCCCCGAACCCGAGAACCCCCGCCCGAGCCGGTGGTAGCGCCCGTCGCGGTAGCCCGCTTCGAAGCGCCGCGGCCGGTCGGCGCCGTCGTTGACGGCGTAGCCGCTGACGACCCGAAGCCCCCGATCGGCGGCGCGGTTCTGCAAGAGGGTGCACGCCGTGCGCGGATCCGGAGCCGGCCCGGTCGGGAGCATTTTGAAGAGACGATCACCCGGCTCTCGGCCGAGCTGCGCGCGGTCGGCTTCGCCGTCCGCGTGGCCGACGGGAGGCCCGGCGTGGAAGGTCGCTCGCAGGTCGAGGGCACCGCGGGGCGCGTTGGCGGCGAGGACCAGCCTTTCGCGACCATCGCCGTCCTGGAGCTGGACAGGGAGCGCGGCGCGGTCGCCGACGTCTGGATCGCGGATCACGTGACGGAGAAGACGCTGGTCCGGCGCGTTTTGCATGGTCGTCGTCTGCCCGGATCGGCGAGATGTCCGGCTTCTCCAGTCGGAGGCCGCGGGCGGGATCAGTGGATCGTACTTCTGTACGGCATGTCAACGGCCGGTCGTTCGCGGGAAATTTTGACAGGTCGGGCTACCTGACACCGGGCAGCTGTGCCCACGTAGAGAGCAGGCTCGCTCTCACGCGGCGTTGCCCCGAGCCCGCCTTCGCGGCCGCCTCTTCAAAGCGCTTCGAGGAATTTCACGACCTGGAGCTGCTCTTCACGGCTCAGGCGGCGCCACCTCTCCATCACGTTCTTTGCCTCGCTCCGGTTCGGGCTGCCCCGGCTGCAGATATCGTACTCCGCGATGTCGAGCGTCGGCCTCGGGCAACGTGCGTCGTCGGGCTCGCCATCCGCGTTGGCCGGCGGCGACGGCAGGTCGTGGAGCTCGATGGTGGCCAGGAGCGCCTCTTCGAGGGTCGTGATCACGAGCCTCTCGTTGACGGCGCCCGCGTGGCTCGCCACGGTCTCGGCAGGGCGGAGGACGTTCAGGAACACCCGCGCGTCGTGCAGGAAGGGCGCGCCCGTCTTGCCGATGCCCATGAGCGGCGGCGTCCTCCACTCGCTGCCCGTCGCGCGCCCCTGATCGGGCAGGGCGAAGTCGGCGAGATTGCGGCTGATGCCGGGGTGAGGCGCCGGCCTGAGCGCCTCTGGGCGGACGAACGGGAACCTCCCCATGTCGTGGATCAGCAGATCCGAGAACAGCGGCGCCCAGCGGTTGCTGAGCAGCTCGCCGCCCACCCTCGCCGGCGATCTCCCCGTCCTCATGATCGGGATGTGGCAGCCGACGCAGTTGAGCTTCCGGTCCGCTGCGATGCCGCGGTCGGCGTCCGGGTCGCCGAAATTCGTCGGCGTCATCCCGGGGATCATGCGGCTGCGGAACGCCTCGAGATCGACGCCGAAGAGCCTCGCGCCTGCCTGGATGTCGGCGGCGAGCGGGGTCGACGGCGTGACTTCGAGCAGCTCGTGCGCAAACTCGGGGATCCCGAGCAGGCGCAGCAGCGTGCGCAAATCTTCCACGGTCTCGGCGGTGAGCTCCGGATCGGGGACGAGGTCGCAGCCTCGGCCCTCATTCTCCTGGTTCAGGGGTTGCTCGGTCGGAAGGAAGGGGCTCGTGAACCCTATCTCCCCCTGCGTGCCGCCGACGTCGAACTGAAGGAGCGTCGGCCCTCCCGCGCGCAGCCCGAACCGCGAAAGCCGCACCTCGGAGTCGCCCCCCACGAACGCGAGGTCGGCGCGGTTCTCGTTGTGCCTCCCGGAGATACAGTCGCTCGCGCAGAGGCCCCGGTCCGGCGACGGCGGGAGCGACGACGCGCTGCCCTCGACGTCCTCCGGATCTTCGTTGGCCAGGATATCGCCGGCGTAGACAGCCTCCATCAGACCGCGCCCGATGTAGGGCGGAGCGGCCCGCTCGCCGACCGCCCGCACGAACCCGAGGTCGCTGATCCCGGTGACCGGATCCGCGCCGCCCGCGAAGTTCGGGTCGACGGACTCAGGCGGGATGGTGTCGATCTCGCAAGGCGGGACGGACCTGACGTGTTGAATGGGTCCGCCGAACTGCGTGAGCGGATCGAACTCGCCGGTGATGACGTTGAAGTCACCGAAGAGCGTGAACGAGGTGGTCGGCGGCGGCTGCGAGCGCGAGATCGCCGAGTAATCGGTCACGCCCTGCCGTCCGGCGCGGGAGGCGGGTGTGTTCTCGAAGTTGAGGTCGGCGGGCGGGCTCCAGAGCCTGCCGAGCGCCTCGGACTGGTTGCTCTCGATATCGTCCGAGTTCATATGGCACCCGAGGCACCTCGGCTGGTTGAACATGGGCCCGACGCCCTCTTCTCGCGTGTGGATGGTGATGAAGAAGTGAAGCGGGCTGTCCGGGTCATCCGGGTCCAGGAAGCGGCGCTCAAATGGCGTGGCCTCGGGGTAAATGAGGTGCTTCGCGTCGTTCCTCGCGCCGAAGAGGGCCCGCGGGACGCGCGCGACAGGGCGGAGCTTGCGCGGATTCGACGGACCTGCGATGCCGGCGAGGTCGTCCTCGGTCCCCGGGCCGGCCGCCCCGCCGGTGATCTCGCCCGCACATCCTGCCGCAGCGAGGGCGGCGAGCACGCTATGCATCAAGATTCTAGTCTTCAATGTCCCCTCCTCATAACCGACCGTGATGGATCGCTGGCGATCTGTCCGTTCCGCGCCAGCGCGCGTCCGACGTCCCTGGAGGGCTGCGGCTGACGCGCTCTGCTCCCTTTCATCGGTCCTGCGCGCGCCCGATGGCCTGACGGAGCAGGCGTGACGGGGACACTCGCGGATGAGTCTCTTCTTCGTGTTGCGGGCGTAATTCATTGTTTGCGCACGGCGCCTGTGCGATAAAGAGCCAGCGGCTATCCCGACAAGCAGGAAATCTGCCAAGGTGACGAATAAGCTGGCCACGGCGCTCGATGTCCGGAGCGCATGAGGCCTCCGATCCGTCGCGTCGACGGACGCGCGCCGCCGGTCGGACGCAGAGGCGCCGGGGCTCGCCTCGGGCGGCTCGTCGCAGCGGCCGGAGCGCGCGCGTGAGCTCGCCGGAATGACGACCGACCCGGCCTGCGGTCCCTGCCAGGCGAGGCGGTAAAGACCGGCGCGCGGCGAGGAGCCGCGCGGAGGTGGTGGACCGCGTCGCCCGGGCGCTCGCATGGCGCCCCCGTTGGCGGTGTTGCTCCGCGGCGGCGCGAGGGCTACCGGCTTCCGGCGGGGCAGCGGTGGCTCCGACCCCGTGGTCGTCTTCGAGCTCGTTCAGCTGCTCGTCATGCCAGCCTCGATCTTGGCCATCACCTGTTCGAGGCTGAAGCTCGCCGGCCTCTGCCTGGCCGGGAACTCGACGAAGGTCTGGAGCATCTGGGCGACGTAGGCCTGGATAGGTACAAGCAGCCAGGCGTGGTCGAGCAACCAGTCGTAGTAGATGTTCGACGTGATGTCAGCCCGCTCGTACGGGTCTGTGCGCAGGTTGAAGATCTTCGGGACGCGCAGGTGCACATAGGGCTCGGCCCAGATCTTCAAGGTGCCGACAGCGCGCTGTTCGAGGAACACGAGCTTCCAGTTGTCGAACCGGACTGACGTGAGGTCGCCGTCGTCGGACACGTAAAAAAAGTGCTTCCTCGGGCTCTCGGTCGCTTCGCCCGTGAGGTACGGCAGCTGGTCGTGACCGTCGAGATGCACCTTGTACGGCGTGCCGTTCAGCTCGGCCCCCGCCTTCAACTGCTCGACGATATCGGGGACTCCTGCGGCGGAGAGGAGCGTGGGGAACCAGTCGTTCTGGCTGACGATGCCAGTGAGCACGCGACCGGCCGGGATCCTGCCCGGCCAGCGCACCACGGCCGGTACCCGGTAGGCGCCCTCCCAGTTCGAGTTCTTCTCGTTGCGGAACGGCGTCATCCCAGCATCGGGCCAGGTGTTCATGTGCGGTCCGTTGTCCGTGGAGTAGATGACGATGGTGTCCTCGGCGATGCCGAGCTCGTCGAGCAGCGCGAGGAGGTCACCCACGAGGTCGTCGTGGTCACACATCGTATCGTGGTACACCGACTGCCACCGGCCCGCCCGGCCCCTGCTTCCTGGCTTTCCGCGGGTGCGGAAGTGCATGTGGGTGCTGTTGAACCACACGAAGAACGGGGTGCCGGCCTCGTGCTGGCGCTTGATGAAGTCGATCGCCGCGTCGCGGAACTCCTCGTCACAGGTCTCCATGCGCTTCTTCGTGAGCGGGCCGGTGTCCTCGATCCGCTGGGTACCGTCGCCGTTGGCCCACGCGTGGAGCACGCCGCGCGGGCCGAAGCGCTGCTGGAACTGCGGGAAGTCCTCCGGCGTCGGGTAGTCTTCGAGCTCGGGCTCCTCCTCGGCGTTGAGGTGGTACAGGTTGCCGAAGAACTCGTCGAACCCGTGCATCGTTGGCAGGAACTCGTCGCGATCACCGAGGTGGTTCTTGCCGAACTGGCCGGTGGCATAGCCCTGAGCTTTCAAGGCGGTGGCGATCGTCGGGTCCTCGGCGCGCAGCCCGATGTAGGCGCCGGGGAGGCCGACCTTGGTGAGGCCTGTGCGGTACGGGTTCTGCCCCGTGATGAACGCCGCCCGGCCAGCCGTGCAGCTCTGCTCGCCGTAGGAGTCGGTGAAGCGGACGCCTTCGGCCGCGATCCGATCGATGTTGGGCGTGCGGTAGCCCATCAAGCCGTCGCTGTAACAGCTAAGGTTCGAAATGCCGATGTCGTCACCCCAGATGATCAAGATATTCGGCTTGCTCGGCATTCGTGTCCCCTTGTTGGATTGTTTCCTGCTAGGCATGTTCATTTCAGCATCGTACGTCATCGCGGGTCGCGGGTCGCGGCGGCGCGTCGGTCAGGGCAAGGCGGTGGTGACCACGTCCTTCGTGGTCGCGGTGCTCTGGCCGGGGCGGTCGACGCAGGACGGGTAGTACTGGCCGGCCCCGTTGAGGCTCTGGCAGACCCGGTCGCATGGCCCGGCGATGTGGATCACCCCGCACTCCACGACCTGGTCCCCGGAGGTCTGGTGGCCCGCGGCGCAGTCGCGCTGGTAGGCGCGCGAGTTGTTGACCGTCGCGCTGTTGTAGCAGGCGTTGAGGTAGGGCTGCGCGGCGAACAGGTTGCCCCAGAAGGCCCCCTCGACGTCCGGATAATCGATGAGC
Organism: Sorangium sp.; assembly: GCA_025924095.1. GTDB lineage: Bacteria > Myxococcota_A > Polyangia > Polyangiales > Polyangiaceae > Sorangium. Next base: position 3,386 of record JAICEP010000271.1, on the reverse strand, counting down.
TCCTGGCTGGAGGAGAGCGTCTTCAGCGGAGTCCGCAGCGAGCGGGCGGAGAGGACGACCGGTACTTGATAGTAGTTCACGCGCGCCGCCACGCAGCTGGAGACCATGCGCTGCCCGAGCTCGTCGAGCGGCCCGCTCGCCCAGGTGGGCGCGACGCCGAGCAGCCCGGGGTAGCTCTCGTGGTGCATGTTGCCGCTGGAGTCCGTCCACGAGAAGTCGAAGGACGCCGCGCTGCTCAGGGCGCAGTTCGTCGCATAGCGCACGAACTCGCGCGCCAGCGTGCCGTTCGGCCCGGGATCCTGGATCGTGGCGAGGTTCTGCGCGCTGAGACCATTGAGGTTCAGGGCGTTGAGGTTCAGGGCGTTGAGGTTCAGGGCGTTGAGGTTCAGGGCGTTCGCGCTGAGCGCGTTGCCGCCCAGGAGGGCCCCCTGTGATTCCCCCACGAGCTCATCCCGCGCACCGGTGTCCCCCACCTCGGCGATGCAGCCCGACAGCGCCCCAGCCCAACCAAGCACGATGAATGTCCGCTTGAGAGACATGGATTCCCCCCTGTTCCTGGCGCATGACCCGGCGGCTCCCTGCGCGCGGCGCGGCGCGCGCGGGCCCACCAACCACCTCCCTCGATTCGCTGATGAGTTATTATTCTACTTTTTCCCGCACTGCCGCGCCGGTGAAAGGCGATGATGCAGCGGCAAGGTGGGTGTCCGGAGCGTCCGTTTCTGTCAGCTTCGTCAGCTCCGCGTACCAGCGACGGAGGCGACCGCCCATGACGGTCGGAACGGTGGCGGCGGCCGCGAGGCCGCGCTCGAGCTGCGCCCGGGCATCGACGTGCCGGCCGCGGCGGAGGGAGGCGAGGGCCCGTGCCTCGAGCACCTCGATCCGCTCCTGCCCTACCGAGCAGCGCGCGGACCGCTCCTCGAGCGCGGCCCACGCGGCGCCGTCGTCGTCGCGGGTCGCGAGCTCGATCATCGCGCAGAGCACGTCCTCCGAGGGCTTCAGCGCCTCGCAGCCGGCTTCATCCTGCGCGGCGCGGAGCCGCAGGGCGATCCCGCGAGCGCCCGCCTCGTCGCCCTGGTAGAGGCGCAGGCGCGCGGTCAGGAGCGCCACGGCGATCGACGCGTGGCGATCGCCGCAGCGCGGCGCTCTCGCCTGGACGGCGCACGCATGGGGCGTCGCGGCCGCGAGATCGTCCATCAAATACAGGTACTCGGCGAGGTTGTAGCGGCCGACGAGCTCGAGCGCGGGCTGGCCGAGGTCGTGCCCGAGCGCGATGGTGCGCTCGAAATCGGCGATCATCCCGGCGCGGTCGCCCTGGAGGGCCCGCGCGAGCCCGCGGTTGTTGAGCGCAGCGCCGAGGTGCATGAGATCGCTGCGCTCCTCGCAGCTGAGGATCACCGCGTCCAGGTCCCGTGCCGCCTCCTCGACGCGGCCGAGGCTGGCCAGGATGAAGCCGAGAAGGAGCCGGGCGATGAGGTGCGTCTCGTGCCCCTCGTCCCCGAGCCGCGCAGCTTGCGCCGCGGCGCGCGTCAGCACCGCGGCGGCCTCGTCCTCGCGGTCGACGCGGTGGAGCGAGCGGCCCACGCCGAGGAGCAGGCGGGCGCCGAGCAGGGGTGAGGCCACCCGGTCGGCGAGGCGCTCGGCGGCCGCGACCCGCTCGCTCGCGGCCCGGTACTCGCCTGTCCAGTCGAGGATCATCGCCTCGTCGAGGAGGAGCTCGATCTCCGCCCCTGGCTCCGACGCCGCGGCCGCCTCGTCGCGCGCCGCGGCGAGGTCGGCGAGGGCCTCCGTGTAGCGCCCGAGCCGGAAGCGAGCGAGGCCCCGCGCGCGGCGCGCCGCGGGGACCACCGCGCCGAGCAGCGCCTCGACGCGCCCGTAGCAGCCCTCGGCGTCGAGGTAGGCCCGGCGCGCGGCCGCGAGCTCGGCGCCGCGGACGAGGAGCGACGCCGCCCGGGCGGTCAGGCCGCCGCGCTCGCAGTGCGCCGCGAGCACCAGCGGATCGGTCTCGCCCGCGGCCTCCAGCCAGTCGGCGGCGAGGCGGTGGCCGAGCGCTCGATCGTCCTCGGTGAGCTGCGCGTAAGCGCCCTCGCGCAGGAGCGCCTGGCGGAAGGAATACGCCTCCTCGCCGGGGAAGCGACCCTCGCGGTGACGGACGCAGAGCTCCCCGGCGACGAGCGCGGAGAGGTGATCCGCGAGCGGAGCGGCCTCGCCGCCCCCGAGCAGGTGCGCGACGGCGCCTCGCCAGAACACCTCGCCGAGCACGCTGGCGGCGCGCAGGATCCGGCGCGCGGGGGGCGAGAGCGCCTCCAGCCGAACCTGCACCATCGCCACCACCGTCTCGGGCAGCGCGTCGCCCCGGCCTTCCGCCGTCGCGCGGATCAGCTCCTCGAGGAAGAAGGGTTGGCCCTCGGACTGGGTGACAAGACGATCGATGACGGCCTCGTCGGCCGCGTCACCCAGCGCCTCCCGCGCGAGCTGCGCGCACGCCCTCGTCGAGAGCTGCCTGAGGCAGAGCTCCTGCCGCCCGCGCTCGGCCCAGAGATCGGGGTACGCCTGCTTGATCTCCGGGCGCGCGGTGGCGAGCACGACGAGCGGCTGGTCCGCGAGCTCGCGCAGCGCCGTGTCGATGGCCGCGACGGAGGCGCGATCGGCCCAGTGCACGTCCTCCAGCGCGAGCACCACCGGCTGGGCCGCGCACTCGGCGCGCAGGAAATCGCGGAGCGCGCGCTGCATCTGGTCGCCGAGCAGCTCGGGATCCTGCCGGGCGGCGCGGAGCGGGAGGCTGTCCTCGTCGGGGAAGGGCACGCCGGCGAGCTCGCCGAGGAACTCCTCGATCCGGCGCCGATCCGCCTCGGGCACGCGGCGGGCGACGCGGGCCCGGAGGAGCGCGCGCCGCTCCTCGATGGGCTCGCCGCCCTTGATCCCCGCCGCGCCCCGGAGCGCCTCCGCGAGCAGGCCGCCGATGGATCCCGCGCGCAGCGGATCCCCGAGCCCCGGCCAGATCTCCGCGGGCGCACCGGCACGCCGGAGGGCCGCGAGGTGCTCCTGGAAGAGGCGGGACTTGCCCATGCCCGCGGCGCCGATGATGAGCACCGCCCGGGCGGCGGGCTCGCCGGCGCACGCGGCGAAGGTCTGCTCCAGAAGGCGGAGCTCGTGATCGCGGCCGACGCAGGGCGTTGGCCTGCCGAGGAGCGGGCGCCACGGCTCGGCGGCGCCGCGCTCGCCGCGGAGCTCGATGGCGCCGGACGTGGTGATCGCGGCCTCGAAGCGGGCCTCGATCAGCCCAGCCGTGATCTTGTCGAGGAGGATCCGCGGCGCGCCCGTGCGGCCCGCGCTCCGGAGCAGCTCCGCCGCGCGCTGGATGGCGTCGCCGACCGGCAGGCCGCACC
>JAICEP010000270.1 GCA_025924095.1 Sorangium sp. | reverse complement strand
GTGGGCATGAACTCGTCCACGCAGATGGGCGGGGTGCTCATCACGTCCGCGGCCGTCATGCCCTCGTACTCCTTGCGCAGGAGCACGCCCAGGAGATCCGTCTCGCTGACGAACCCGACGATGCGGTGGCCCTCGTCGATGACCGGCGCGCCGCTCAGGTGATGCTTCGCGAACAGCTGCAGCATGTCGGTGACTGGCGTGCCCTGCTCCAGAGCGATCACGCGCTCGGTCATCAGATTGCGCGCATGGCCCTTCATCGTCTGCGGCATGTAATGATCAAGGCGCAGCGGCGTCAAGGGCGCAGCGACGCACCGCGCCGAGCAGTCCGTCCAGCCGCCATTCGTCCCCACCGCCCCTCCATCGGGCAAACGCCGCAAAGAGCAGCGCGCGCCCCGGCCCGGACGAGCTCAGCGCGGTCCTCCCGACCGACCCCGCAACCCGGCGGGCCGACCGCGCGGCCCTCCCGGCCGACCCCCCAGGCCGGCAGAGAGCCGCTATCGACCCCCGACGACGCAACACTCCCGTACGCCGCCCGGCAGGAGGGTGGCTGTCAGCGACAGGACGCCGCCTCGCCGCTCATCGCGGCTACGTCGCCCATCGCGCCTCCGTCCCCGGTACCAGCATCGCTGTTCTTGATACCGTGGACAGAGCGGGAGTCTCGCACCGACAGCGCCGACAGAGCGATCGCGCCGCGACACAAAAAAAGAGCATATTGCGTGCGCGTCGGTCTTTGCCGCGCGATTCATCAATGACATCTTTCCATGCGTTGCTGTAGCGGAGATGACCGACATCGGCCGCTCCGGCCTTGTTGGCTTCTTCGCGGCTCGTGCACTTGAACCAAGATCTACGTACCGGCGTTCGATGCGAGCACCCGTGGCCCGCGTCGCGGCGCCGGTCGTTTCGGGAGCTCACGGGCGACGAGCTCATGGGCATCCCAGGGGGGCATTCACCATGGAGCATTCGCCGAAGCTGGCTTCACTTGTCCTGGCCGTCGCCGCGCTGTTCATAGGCGCATGCGCGGCCCCGCTCGACCCGGAGGCCGAGGCCGCGGACGACGCCGCGTCCCAGCCCGTCCGGTCGCACAACGCGCTGACGTCGAACGCGCTGACGTCGAACGCGCTCACGGCCGAGGCGCTGACGTCGAACGCGCTGACGTCGAACGCGCTCACGGGCCAGGCGCTCTCGGACAACCCGCTCACGGCCGAGGCGCTCCGCGACCCGTCCGCACGCACCGTGCTGCGGTACATCGCGAGCTGCGCGCTGCCAGCAGGCGAGCGCCTCACCGTCGCGCTCGACGACGACGAGCTCTCCTTCCCGGGAGAGCTCGGCCTCGCGCCGGGCTGGGGCCAGGAGGGCGGCTCCTGCGACGGCGCGTGCCGGACCTGGGTCAGCGGCTGCGTCCTCGCCCGCGTCAACTACCTCGGACAGAAGGTGAGCCTCTCCCTCCGCGGCGATCGCGCGGAGCTCCGCGCCGACAAGGCCGAGCGCTCCGCGTACCCCAGGCGGGAGGCGACGTACTACGGCGACATCTTCGCGGAGGTGCCCCGCTACCACGCATGCCTTCCGCCGGAGGCCTCCGCCATCCCCCGCGTCTGCGGGCCGTCGCTCGAGACATGCGCGATCGAGGTCGCCGGCTCGTGCGACAGCCTGTGCGACACGCCGAGGGGCGACGGCAGCTTCCCGAACTGCCGCGGCAAGGTCCGCGGCCGCTCGGGCAAGCTCATCGTCGAGAAGATGCCGCACCCGGGCTCGGTCACCGCGTTCCTGCGCTGACGTGGGCCACGCCGAGATCATCGCGGGGCGCTTCGTCATCGAAGGAGAGGCCGCCGCGGGCGGGATGGGCACGGTCTACAAGGCGCACGACCGCCTCGGCGGCGCTTCGGTCGCCCTCAAGATCGTCCGCCTGAGGAGCGCGATCCAGGTCGAGCGGTTCGAGCGGGAGGCCGCCCTCCTCGCCGCCCTCGTCCATCCGGGCATCGTGCGCTACATCGCGCACGGCAGCACGCCGGAAGGCGACCGCTACCTCGCCATGGAATGGCTCGACGGCGAGGACCTCGCCGCGCGCCTCACCCGCCGCTTCCTGCCCGCGAGCGAGGGGCTCTCGCTCGTGCGTCGGGCCGCCGACGCCCTCGCGTTCGCGCACGCGCGCGGCATCGTCCACCGCGACATCAAGCCGAGCAACCTCTTCCTCCCCGGCGGCGACGCCGGGCGGGTCAAGCTCGTCGACTTCGGCATCGCGCGGCCCAGCGCCGACGCGGGGCGCGTGACCGTCACCGGCGGCGTCCTCGGCACGCCCGGGTACATGGCCCCGGAGCAGGTCGAGGCCAGGGGCGCGCCCGATCCGCGCAGCGACGTGTTCTCCCTCGGGTGCGTCCTGTTCGAGTGCCTCACCGGCCAGCCCGCCTTCGCAGGCGCGAGCCCGATGGCCGCGCTCAGCAAGATGCTCCTCCTGGATCCGCCCCGCCTCCGCGATCTGCGCGCGGACGCGCCCGCGCCGCTCGACGAGCTCGTCGCGCGCATGCTGTCCAGGCTGCCCGGCGATCGCCCGCGCGACGGCGCCGAGGTCGCGGCGGAGCTCGACCGGATCGTCGCGATGGATGGCGCGTGGACCGCGCCGCCCGACGCGCCGACGCTCTCGGGGAGCGAACCGCCCGGCGCGTCGACGCTCGCGGGGGGGAGCGCGCCGGCCCGCGGCCCCGGCCCGCGCGAGCGCGTCGCCCTCACGCTGGACGAGCAGCGCGTCGTGAGCCTCATCTTCCTCGGCGAGGCCGACCACGGCGCGGCCCGGGCGCCGCGGCTGGCCGCGGAGGTCCCGGGCTCGCCGCCGCCCCGCTCGGCCGGCTCGCCGCCGCCCGCGTCGACCAGCTCGCCGCCGCCCGCGTCCACCTCGCGCGCCGCCGAGCTCCGCGCGCTCGTCGACCTCCACGGCGGCCGGCTCACGCAGCTCGTCCCGGGCGTCGACCTCGTCATGATGTCCGGCCCCGGCAGCGCGGTGGATCGCGCCGAGCGCGCCGCCCAGTGCGCGCTCGCCCTCCGCGCCGAGCTGCCCGACGCACCGCTCTGCGTCATCACGGGGCGGGGCGTCTTCTCCGCGGGCCTCGCCGAGGGCGACGCCATCGACCGCGGCCTCGCCGAGCTCCGCGCCGCGCCCACCGGCGCCGTGCGCCTCGACAGCGCGACCGCCGACATGCTCGGGCCGCGCTTCGTCGTCGCGCGCGGGGTCCACTCGACGACCCCCGCCCCCTCGGCACCGGGCGAGCCGCTCGTCCTCTCCGGCGAGCGCGCCGTCGACGAGATCGCCCCCGCGCTGCTCGGGAAGCGCACGCCCTGCGTCGGCCGCGCCCGCGAGCTCTCCATGCTCCACGGCGTGCTCTCCGGCTGCATCTCCGAGTCGCTCGCGAGCGCCGTGCTCGTCCTCGGGCCGCCCGGCGCCGGCAAATCCCGGATCCGCCTGGAGCTCTTCGCCGCCTTGCGGCAGCGCGACGAGCCGGTCGAGATCCTCTGGGGCCGCGCCGACTCGGGCTCCCCCGGCTCGCCGTTCGGCATGGTCGCCGACGTGCTCTGCCGGGCCGCCGGTCTCCGCGCGCGCGACCCGGCGTCGGCGCGGCACCGCAAGCTGAAGCAGCGGCTCGGGCGCCACCTCGGCGGCCCGACGCTCGAGCGCGCGGCGGCGTTCCTCGGCGAGATCGCCGGCGCGCCGTCGCCGGAGCACGCCCGGTTGCTGCGCGTCGCGCGCCAGAGCGCGGCCGGCGTGAGCGACGGCGTGGGGGCCGCGTGGGAGGACTGGCTCGCGGCCGAGTGCGCCGCGCGCCCGGTGCTCGTCGCGCTGGAGGACCTGCACTGGGGCGACGCCGCCACCGTGCGCCTGCTCGACGCGACCCTCCGGAACCTCCGCGAGCTGCCGCTCATGCTGCTCGCGCTCGCGCGCCCCGACGTCCACCGGCAGTTCCCGAGCCTGTGGGCCGAGCGCGAGGTGCAGACGATCAAGCTCGGCCAGCTGCCGCGCCGCGCGAGCGCGGAGCTCGTGCGCGCCGCGCTCGGCGCGTCCGTGGCCGAGGGCGTGGTGGCGCACCTCGTCGAGCGCGCCGGCGGCAACCCGTTCTACCTGGAAGAGCTCATCCGGGCGGTCGCGAGCGGCAAGGGCGAGCTCCTCCCCGACTCGGTGCTCGGCACGGTCGAGGCGCGGCTCGACGCCGAGGGCAACGAGGGCAAGCGCGTGCTCCGGGCGGCCAGCATCTTCGGCGATCGCTTCTCGAAGCGCGGCGTCGCGGCGCTGCTCGGCGGCGAGGGGCACCTCGCCGACGTGGAGGCCTGGCTCAGGGCGCTCGCCGACCGCGAGCTCGTCGCGCCGGCCTCCGGGTCGGGGAGCCTCACCGACGCCGCCGACTACGTCTTCCGCCACACGCTCGTCCGCGAGGCCGCCTACGCCATGCTGACCGAGCCCGATCGCGCGCTCGGCCACCGGCTCGCGGGTGCGTGGATCGAGCGGGGCGCCTCCGCGGATCCGAGGGTCGTGGCCGAGCACTTCCGCCGGGGCGGAGAGCCCGGCCGCGCGGTGCGCTGGTACCGGCGCGCGGCCGAGCAGTCGCTCGAGGCGAACGACCTGCGCGCCGCGCTCGAGCGCGCCAACTGGGGCGAGGCGTGCGGCGCCGAGGGCGAGGACCTCGGCGCGCTCCGACTCGTCGCGGCGGAGGTCAAGGTCTGGGAGGGCGACCTCGCTGCCGCCGAGGCACTGGGCGCGTCCGCGGCCGAGCTGCTCCCCGCCGGCTCCCCCGGGTGGTTCCGGGCCGTCACCCAGATCGCCGCCGCGGCGGGGAAGCTCGGCGCCGTCGACCGCGTGGCGGGGTGGGCCGCCGTCGCCGAGGGGCTGTCCGTGGCGAGCAATCCGGCCGCGTCGCCGCCCTCCAGCGCGCTCGCCTCGCCGCCCTCCGCGTCGCCGCCCTCCGGCGCGGCCGCGCTGCGGCGCACGCGGATCGCGTGCTTCTGCGAGTGCGGCGCGCAGCTCGTCTTCGGCGGCCGCTACGCCGAGGCCGACGCCCTGCTCGCGCGCATCGACGAGGACCTCCGCGCGCTCCCGCCGCCGGACGCCGAGCTCGTCGCGATGGCGCAGCAGCTCCGCGCGATCCGCGCCTCGGCCGGCGGCGACCCCGAGGCGTGCCTCGAGGGCCTGGAGGCGGCGCTCGCGGCCTTCGAGCAGGCCGGGGACAGGCGCAGCGCGTGCGTGATCGGCGCGAACCTCGGCTTCATCTACGCGGAGCTCGGCGAGCTCGGGGCGGCCGAGTCCGTCCTGCGCGCCGCCCAGGAGGCCGCCGATCGGATGGGGCTGCGCGAGCTCGCCACCGTGGCGCTGCACAACCTCGGCCACGTGCTCGGGCAGCTCGGCAGGCTCGATGAGGCGCTCTTCGTCGAGCGGCGCGCGGTGGAGGCGTTCCAGCTGCGGGGCGACCTCCGCATGGAGGGCGTGGCGCGGACCTACCTCGCGAAGATCGCGCTGCTCTCGGGCGACGCCGCGACGGCCGAGCGGGAGGCGAGCGCCGCCGAGGCGGCGCTGCACGTGGCCCCGCGGCTGCGCGCGCCCGCCGTGGCGGTGCGCGCGCGCGCGCTGCTCGCCGGCGGAAAGGTCGCGGCGGCGCTCGACGCGGCGCGGGAGGCGTTCGGCGAGCTCGCGGCGCTCGGCTCCCTGGAAGAGGGCGAGTCGCTCGTGCGGCTCGCGTACGCCGAGGCGCTCGCGGCGTCCGGCGCCCACGGCGAGGCGGCCGCCGTGCTCGCCGAGGCCAGGGAGAGCCTGCTCGCGCGGGCCCAGCGGATCGCAGACCCACGGCGGCGCGAGCGGTTCCTGACCGCGGTGCCGGAGAACGCGCGCATCGTCCTGGGCGCCGCAGCGACGTAGTCCTGGGCGCCGCAGCGAGCTGGCCGGCCCGAGGGGTGCATGCCGCCTCCGCCTCGCCCGCCCGTGCGCAGCCGCTTCCCGGGCGACTCGGCGCGACAGGGACGATTTGACGCCGCCGCGCTGATGGCCTGTCGCGCCGCCTGGACCAACGCGAGCCCTGCGAGGGAGGCCACCGGCCTGCCGATTGTCCAGGATGAGCGAGGTGCTTGTTGCGCTGAAAGCCTGTGAGTTCTTCTTGATTCGAATTAAAAAAATACTCTATCAGAGGTGACAGGTGATCAGACGAGCTCATTCCTCCAACACGCGCGCTGTACTACCTACCACCGTCACACCTGCTCGAAATCAGCAGAGAGTCGAGAGAAAACGAGGGGTTGGGTGCCGAATGTGGATTGACGCATTGCGCTGTACGGCGGGAGCTGCCGTTGTGCTGCTCTCGCAAGGATGCGTCGCGTCGATGGATGAGGCGATTGACGCGGAGCGCGCCGAGGTCGGCGAGGCGGCGCTGGCGTTGAAGAGCTATGCAAAGACGCAGTATCCGATCGTGCTCTGTCACGGGATGGCCGGCTTCAAGGCGATGTTCGGTGTGGTCGACTACTTCGGTGGGGTCGCCTCGACGCTGCGCTCCGGCGGGGCGGAGGTGTATGCCACCGCGGTGCCGCAGTTCGACAGCACCGAGGCGCGCGGGGAGGCGCTGCTCGCGCAGGTCGAGGATATCGCCGCGCGCACCGGGAGCGGGAAGGTGAACCTGATCGGGCACAGCCATGGAGGGCTCGACGTCCGGTATGTCGCCGCGGTGCGGCCGGATCTCGTCGCCTCGGTGACCACGATCGGGGCGCCGCACCAGGGGGCCGAGCTCGCCAGCTATCTCCAGGAGAACCTCCGCGACGGCGGGCTCGCCCAGGGGGCGCTCTCGTTCCTCGCCAACAGCCTCGGCTCGGTGCTCAGCCTGCTCGCCGGGCGCTCCACGCCGCAGGACTCGATCGCCGCCGTGAGGTCGCTCTCCGCCGAGGGGATGCGCGAGTTCAACGCGCTTTATCCGGCCGGGCTGCCCGACGGCCGGTGCGGGGAGGGCCCCGCCGAGGAGAACGGCGTGCGCTTCTTCTCGTGGTCCGGGACGGGGATCGTCACGAGCCTCCTCGATCCGACCGACCTGTCGCTCGGGCTCATCTCCAAGCTGTACTCGGAGTCGAACGACGGGATGGTGGGCAGGTGCAGCTCCCACCTGGGAGAGGTGGTTCGCGACGACTACGGGATGAACCACCTCGACGAGGTGAATCAGCTCTTCGGGTTCATCAACATCTCTGGCCCGAACCCGAAATCCGTGTTCCGGGCGCACGCGAGCCGCCTGAAGAACGTCGGTCTCTGAGCCGGCGAGGGCCCTCATGGAGCGTCGTGGAAGGAACATTCTCCTCGCGGCGATGGCGCTCGCCGCGCTGCTCGGCGCCGGGCAGCTCGCCTCGCGGGAGCGGCCCAGGCCGTCCGCGCCGAGCGCCCGATCGAGCGGGCTGGCCGCGCGCCGCTGGCGGACGGAAGCGCTGCCGGCGCTGTCGACGACGCCGGCCCCCGCGCGCCTCCGGCAGGCGCTGTCGGTCGCGCCGCCCGCCGTGGCGCCGCGGCGGGCCGCAGCGCCCTCGCTTCGCGGCACCGACGTCGACGGCGCGGTGCTCGTCGACGCGAACGGCGATCTGATCGTCGGCCCCGAGCTCCTTTCGCTGTTCGACTACTTCCTGAGCGCGACCGGCGAGGAGCCGGCGGCGGCGATCAAGGCCCGCATCGTGGCGGCGATCCGGGAGCGCGCCACGGGCCGCGCGGCGGAGCAGGCGATCGCGCTGCTCGACCGGTACCTCGGCTACCGCGAGGCGGCCGGCGCGGCGCGCGTCGCGCAGGCGGCCGACCCGGCGGAGCGGCTCGCCGCGCTGCGCGAGATCCGGCGAGAGCAGCTCGGCGCGGAGGTCGCGGCGCAGCTGTTCGGCGACGAGGAGCGGGAGGGGGAGGCGGCGATCGATACGTCCCGCCTCCTCGCGGACGCGACGCTCTCACCCGAGGAGCGCGACGCGCGGATCGCGGAGGTCGAGGCGGCGCTGCCCGAGCACCTCCGCGAGGCGCGGGAGGCGGCGGTGCGCCCGCTCGTCCAGCAGACCGAGGAGCAGGCGCTCCGCGACGCGGGCGCCTCGGACGAGGAGCTGCACGCGCACCGGGTCGCGACCGTGGGCCCCGAGGCCGCCGACCGGCTCGCGGAGCTCGACCGGCAGCGGGCGGCGTGGCAGCAGCGCCTCGACGCGTTCGCCGACGCGCGCGCGGCGATCGCGGCGACCGAGGCCGATCCGGAAGCGCGGCGCGCCGCCGAGGAGGCGCTGCTCGCGCGCGCGTTCACGCCGGAGGAGCGGCTGCGCGTGCGGGCGATCCTGGGCGCCGCGCCGTGACCCGCGCGCCGGCGCGGCGCGAGTCCGGCGCGGCGAGGTGCGTCCCGCGATCGGGCCCTCTGGCGCCATCGAGCCGTGGCTACATCGAGCCGTAGATCGAGAGCCCGAGCCCGTCGGCGGTGACGATCGGCGCTGCGCCCATCTGGAGCACGCGGCCGCGCTGCACCGGCACGCGCACCTGCCGCGGCAAGGCGACGCCGCCGAGCAGCATCCCGAGACCGACGGCCTGACCGGCGCCCAGGACGGAGAGGCCGACCGCGCCGGCCGCCGAGTGCCGCCCCGTGCCGAGGTGGATCCAGGGGCCGGCCACGGGGATGAGCAGCGAGGTGGGGCTGGGCGCGATCCTGCCGCGTTGCGGGACGAGGGAGCAGGCGCACTTGGTGCACTGGGGGACGAGGCGGGCCTCCCGCCGCTCGAGCGAGAGGGCGGCGCCGTAGAGGGCCGACGCGGTCCAGAAGCCGCCCAGCGTGGACGCACCCGCGATGATCCAGCGCCTCCTCTCGGGATTCGCGACGTAGGTGGTGGCGGCGGCGCTCTGCTGTGTGGTGATCGCGGCCCGCTGCGGCCCGAGGCGGCCTTGCGCCGAGGCCTGAGGCGAGACGACCTGTATGGCGTCGCCCGCGGAAGCGCTGGAGATGCCGAGACAGACGCCGAGCCCGAGAAGCCCGGCGAGCCCCGCGACGACGCCTCTCCCTCCAGTTGACCTACGGCTGTTTCTCCCCATCTTCGAAGTCCGCATGAGCCCCTCCCGGTGCCATGAAACGCACCTGCGCTGGAGAGAGCAAGCCCCGGGCCCTCTGGAGATGCCTGGAGCACCGGTCGGCTCCAAAGCCCGATATCCGAGCCACGGAGGCACAGAGAGCACAGAGGGCAAGGAGAGCACAGAGGCTCTCTGCGATTCTCGCCGAGTCCTCTGCGCCGCCGGGATTCCTCTTCCTGGAGGGGAGACGCCGGGTCCTGCGTCCGGGGAGGACCTGGAGAGCGGCGCTCGGCTCGGACAGGCACACCGGCCCGGATCGAGAAAACCGCCAGCACGCCAGGGACGCCAGGAGAGGTCGGAAGTATCTTGTCCTGGCATCCTGGTTGCCTTGGCGGCTCGTATCCTTCTCTTCCGAGCACCGCGCTGGTCCGGTCGATCTCCGGGGCGAGCCGAACAGGCTGCTCGAGGAGATCCTGCGGTAGCCGAACGGCAGCTGACGCGCTCGAGCGCGCTCGATGGCTATCTGGCCGAGGGCGACACGCTACACAGCGCCCTCG
>JAICEP010000269.1 GCA_025924095.1 Sorangium sp. | reverse complement strand
GCCAGCATGGCAGCGAGGCCGGTTCTCTGTGCGCGCGTCATCATGCGGTCCTGGGCTCCACGGGGCCCAACTTACCCGGCCGGCGGCCAGGAACGCAATCCGACGAGCTGACGAGCTGACGAGCCGACGAGCCGACGAGCCGGCGCCGTGGCGAGCGTTTTTCGTTTCACCCACGATTGCGCTGTGTCAGAGCACCCTTGGCGCCGGCCCTGCGCTGCAGCGCGGCACGGGCGCTCCTCCGCGTGGTCCATGAAGGTCCCCCGAACCATCTTCCGCGAGTACGACATCCGCGGCGACGCCGAGCGCGACCTCAGCAGCGAGCTTGCCCGCGAGCTCGGCGCCGCGTTTGCCGGCCTCCTGCAGCTCTCCCTCGACGCGCAGCGCGTCACCCTGCCGGTCGACGGGCCCCGTCCCCGGGTCGCCGTTTGCCGCGACGGCCGCCTCTCGAGCGACAGGCTGTTCTCCGCGCTCACGGACGGCCTGCGCGCGGGCGGCGCCGACGTGATCTCGGCCGGCGTCGGGCCGACGCCGCTGCTCTACTTCGCGGCGCACCACCTGCACGCGGACGGCGCGATCATGATCACGGCGAGCCACAACCCGGCGCCGGACAACGGGTTCAAGCTCATGCGCGGCAAGGCCTCGTTCTTCGGCCAGGAGATCCAGGGGCTCGCCGATGCCATCGAGGAGGGCCTGGGCGCCGCAGGTGCCGCGGGAGGCGGCGCGCTCACCGAGGTCGACCTCGCGGCCGACTACATCGAGGCGGTGCGCGCCGCGGCCCGCCTGTCCCGCACCGACGTCCGCTTCGTGGTCGACGCCGGCATCGGCGCGGCCGGCCCGCTCGGCGTCCGCACGCTCACGGCGCTCGGCTTCTCGCCGGACGCGCTCTTCTGCGACATCGACGGCCGGTTCCCGAACCACCACCCGGACCCGACGGTGCCCGAGAACCTCGAGGCGCTCCGCGCCCGCGTGCTCTCGACAGGCGCCGCGCTCGGCGTCGCGTGGGACGGCGACGGCGACCGGGTTGGCGTCGTCGACGAGCGCGGCGAGGTGATCTGGGGGGACAAGCTGCTGCTCCTGTTCGCGCGGTCGCTCCTCGCGGAGCGCCCCGGCTCGGCCGTGCTCGGCGAGGTGAAGTGCTCCGAGACGCTCTACGCGGACATCGCCGCGCGCGGAGGGCGCCCCATCGTCTGGAAGACGGGCCATTCGCTCATCAAGACAAAGATGAAAGAGGAGGGCGCCCTGCTCGCGGGCGAGATGAGCGGGCACATGTTCTTCGCCGACCGGTGGTTCGGGTTCGACGACGCGGTCTACGCGACGGTCCGCCTGCTCGAGATCGTGGCCCGGGAGCAGCGGCCGCTCGGCGAGCTGCTCGCGGACGTGCCGCTGACCTTCGCGACCCCCGAGATCCGGGTCGACTGCCCCGACGCCGTGAAGTTCGAGGTCGTCCGCCGCGTGACCGAGCACTTCCGCCGCGTCCGTCCGGTCGTGGACATCGACGGCGCGCGCATCGACTTCGGCGGCGGGGCCTGGGGCCTCTGCCGCGCTTCGAACACCGGTCCGATCCTGGTGCTGCGGTTCGAGGCCCGCTCGGTCGCGGACCGCGACGCGGTCCGCGCCGAGGTCGAGGCCGTCGTCTCCGCCGCTGTCCGCGACGCCGTCGCCGCCCCGCTCCCGTGACAAAGCCCGACGTCGAGCCGCAGAACGAGCCCTGGACGATCCGCCGCGTGATCGCCTGGGCCTCGGGCGATCTGAGGAAGCGCGGCGCGTCCTCGGCGCGCCTCGACGCCGAGCTCCTGCTCGGCAAGGTGCTGGGCATCGATCGCGTCGGGCTGCTCATCGACGCCGATCGGCCGCTCACCAGGGACGAGCTCGCCACCTACCGGGAGCTGCACCAGCGCCGCCGCGCCGGCGAGCCGGTCGCTTACCTGCTCGGTGTGCGGGAGTTCTACGGCCGCCCGTTCCGCGTCGATCCGCGCGTGCTCATCCCGCGCCCCGACACCGAGATCCTCGTCGAGGTCGGCCTCGCCCGGACGAGGCACCTCGCGCTCTCCGCGCGCGTGCTCGATCTGTGCACCGGGTCCGGCTGCGTCGCGGTGAGCCTCGCCTGCGAGCGGCCCACCAGCCGCGTCCTCGGGATCGACATCTCGGACGGGGCGCTCGCCGTCGCCCGCGAGAACGCGCTCCGCCTCGGCGCCGTCAACGCGGGGTTCTTGCGCTCGGATCTCTTCGCCGGCGTGCCGTCCGGCCTCCGCTTCGATCTGATCACCGCGAACCCGCCGTACATCCCGGACCAGGACGTGGCCGCGCTGCAGATCGACATCCGCGGCTACGAGCCGCACCTCGCGCTGGCGGGGGGACCGGACGGGCTCGCCTTCACGCGCAGCATCGTCGCGGGCGCGCCGGCGTTGCTCGCCGGCGGCGGCGTGCTGGCGGTGGAGGTCGAGGCCGGCAAGGCGGGCGAGGTCGCCGAGCTCTTCGCGGCGGCTGGGTTCGTCGACGTCACGCGGAGCCTCGACTACGGCGGTCACGAGCGCGTCGTCTCCGGCGCCCTGCCCTGATCGCCCGCCGCGCGGGGCGGGGCGGAGACTGGGCGGTGGCCGCGCAGGGCGCGCGCGCCTTCGCGAGGATGGGGCTGGCGTGCCGTATGCACCGCGTGCCGCGGGTCGGTGGCGGGGGCTCCGCGGCGTTCCGTGTGCTGGCGGTTGTCTGCTCCGCTCCCGAGCGCGTTCACCCTGTGAGGCGGAGAGGTGTCCCATGAGGCAGCTGGATCCCAGGCCCGAGAGCTCGACGGCCGATCTCGTGAAGGAGGCGATCGTCGAGGCGAGGGAGCTGATAGAGGTCGAGGTCGCGCTGGCGCGCGACGAGATCAACCAGGAGATCTCGCGGGCGAAGACGTCGGGCGTCGCGCTCGGCGTGGCGGCTGCCGCGGCGCTGCTCGGGGTGGCGCTGGTGCTCGTCGCGATCGCGCTGGCGATCTCGCCGGAGCCGCTCCCGGCGCTGCTGATGGGGCTCGCGCTGATCGCGCTGGCGATCGTGGTGGGCATCGTCGGCTACGAGCGTGCGCCGAGGAGGCCGCTCGAGCGGACGCGCGGTCGGCTCGGGTCGGACGTCCGGCTGGTCCGGGAGCGCGTCGTATGAAGGGGCTGAACGGCCAGCGGGAGGAGTTCGAGCGGAAGGCGGACGAGCTGCGCGACCGGCTGCTGCACACGATCGAGGTGATCGATCGGCGGCGCCACGCGCTCCTCGACGTGAAGACCCAGGTGCGCCGGCACGGCGCCGGGGTGGCCACCGGAGGGCTCGTGCTCGCGATCCTGGGCGGCGCGGCGGTGATCGCGCTGGTCCGGGGGGCGCGGGCGCGCGGCGAGCGGCTGCGGGGCGAGCGGGTCCGTGCGCTCGTCCGCTCTTGGCGGCACCCGGACTGGGTGGCGCCGCGCGGGAAGCCGAGCGTGCCGCGCGAGATCGGGCGGAAGATCCTGGTGGGCGCGGTGTCCTTCGCGGCGATGCAGCTCATCCGGCGCGGGATCCGGCTCACGCTGGCGCCGCCGACCCGGAAGGTGCTCGTGCGGCGGCGGGTGCCCGAGCTGCAGGCGTAGAGCTCCGCTCGGCGATCGTGGTGGCAGGAGCTGGCGGCGGGGGGTCAGGGGCCGGTGTAGATGGCGGTGCGCCAGCCCAGGTAGAAGCCTGGCTGGCGTACGGACGTGCTCCAGGTGTAATCGGCGTAGAGCCACGGCCCCATCGACACCTTCCAGAGCCGGATCCCCTCGTAAAACACGCCGCCTCCGATGCGAGCCGGGAGAGCGCCGTCGATGACGTCGGTGTCGCTGCCGTCCGAGGTCGTGTAGGCCACGCCGGTGCCGGCGTCGAAGATGACGCCCACCTCTCTCCAGCGCTCCCCGAGCGAGAAGAGCGGGAATACCTCGGTGTGGAACATGAACCCGCCGGCCAGGGAACCATGGTCCGCGGCGCTCAGGGCGTGCCCGCCGAACGCGCCGCCGAACGTGAGCCAGTCCGCGAGCACGCCGCCGAGCCAGACGTAACCCCCGCCGCCGATCCCGACGCCTGTCTCGGTGTAGTGCCGCTCGAACCCTATCTTCTGAACATCATTCGGGAATCCGGCGGCGCTCCCGAGCGACAGGCCGCCGGCGATCCCTGCGGTGAACCCGGCGCGCCGCACCGCTGGCCTGGGGGCGAAGAGCGGGTCGGCGGCGGGCGTCTCTCCGGACGGCGCCGGCTGCGCCGCGGCGGTGGTGTGGAGCAGGCTGAGGCCAAGGAGCGCCGGAAGCGCGGTCGCGCGCAGGAGGGGGAGAGGCGTCGCCATGGGCTCCCTTTCCTATACGATGACGGGGACCCCGGCATCGCAATCTGGCGGCTCATCGCGCACGGGCGCGGAGCGCGCGGCCGCGCGCGGTCGCGCCTCGCCTCCGCGTACCGGTCCGGCGCACCCACACGCCGGGTCGCCGGGCGCACCTGCCGTCATGTCACGTGCGATCCTCAGCCGACCTCTTCACGGGCTTCGCTGGTCTCCTGGTCGCCGCCTGCCTGGGCGACTCGGGTGCCGTCTTCGTGCCTGCCTTGCTCGCCCTCTCCCCGGAGCGCTTCTATCGCGCGGAGCTCCGCCTGGCTGATCCCGAGGCGCCACGCCTCTACATGGCGTCCCTCGACCTCGTCGCGTGGCGTGAAGCCCTCGATCCGGGCTGCGAACATGCTCACGTCGCCCATGCCCCCGAAGTCAACGCCGCGGATCGGCGTCGCGCGCGGCGCCGTCGCTCCCACGGTGAGCGACGCGTCGCTCCTCACTCGTGTGACGTAGTCGGCGACCTCGTCCTGGGATCGCCCATCGAGCGAGCGCACTTCGTCCTTGATCGAACCCCACGCGTCCGGCCCCTTGAGCTCGGCGTTCACCGCCGCTGCTGCGAGCACGAACGGTCCGACGGGCGCTCCGAGGTGCCCGGCGCCGACGGCCATCTCAGGGACGGACCTGCTCCGCGGACGAGGAGCCAGCGGATCCGGCAGCGTCTCCGGTGTGTCGCGTCGTGCGGAGCTCAAGGAGAAGAGATGCTCCAGCGCATTGGCGCTCGCGTCCCGCTCCGTCAGGTGCGCCAGTCCGAAGCGCAGCGCGAGGGTCTTCAGGATCGACGTGTGATCATAGACCGTGCTATCGACGCGGTTCTTGGGGATGAGCGGGGAGATGATCACGGCCGGCACGCGCGGCCCCAGCCGCTTGAAGTCGAACGCGCCGTTCGCGGAG
Organism: Sorangium sp.; assembly: GCA_025924095.1. Taxonomy (GTDB): domain Bacteria; phylum Myxococcota_A; class Polyangia; order Polyangiales; family Polyangiaceae; genus Sorangium. The sequence continues at coordinate 4,333 of JAICEP010000269.1, read as the reverse complement.
CCATCCCCCGGCGCCGGCGCCGCGGGCGGCGGGACATGGTCGAAGAACCCGCCGTGCTCGTCGAAGACGACGATGAGCGCGCTGCGCTGCCACACGTGCGGCGACGCCCGGATCGCTTCATAGACGTCCTTCACGAGGGCCTCGGCGTTCATCATATCGCTGATGGGGTGCATCGAGTTCCCCCGGGAAAAGTCGCCCAAGATGGCGTCGTAGCGCGGCTCGATGAAGACATACCGCGGCAGGAACGGCCTCTTCTGCAGCTCCCACGCGAACTGCGAGAACTCCTTCATCTCGGCTCCGAACGCGGAGATGCCATCCAGGAGGACGCTCATGTTCTCGACGCGATCATGCACGAAGATGGCCCACGGGATGCGCTTCTGACGGAGCCGACCGAAGATGTGGCCGTTCCTGAAGTCGTAGCCGTCGATGGTGCGCAGCGCGATTTGCCCATGGCTCGGGCTGTCGGCGATTCCACCCGACGTGGCCGCATGGGCGAACATGCGGTTCGGAAACGTCGGCCCCGGCATGGAGCTGAACCAGCGGTCGCAGATGACGAACTCCTTGGCAAGCGAGGTCAGCACCCGGAGGTGACCTGGCCCGACGCAACGAACGGCATCCTCCATGGTCGGGTCCGTGCCGTCTCGGTCCGCGATGAAGCCGTCCATCGTGATGTTCCGATCGGAGTAGGGCCCATGATGGCTCGGCCCACAGAGCTGCCGCTTCACGTCCCCGAGCTCATGGGGGATATCGCGCGTCAGGCGGTTCAGGGCGCGGTTGATGTTCCTGTCGATCTGAACCAGCTCGCCCGACCTGTTCTTGACAAAGAACCTCTTGCCAATGAGCCCGTCGACGCCGACCCTCTGCCCGGTAGTCGCGCTGATGCCCGAGATGCCAGAGAGACCGAAGATGTGGTCGAACGAGCGATTTTCGAGCATGAGCACGAAGAAGTGCTGCACGTCGTTTAGCGCCACTGGAATCCTCCTGGAGGGCGTCGAGATGTCCCATGAAGGCGGGAAGATAGGAAAATCATTGAGGATTTTCTCCCCGCCTTCCTGCCTTCCTGTTCAAATGACCCCACCACCCGAGGATGGGCGTCGACAAGGTTCGGAGATTCCGGGTCTGCCACATGACCTCCCGCCCCATGGCCGGCAGCATCCCACGGTTCATACCAGAGCCTCGTCGCGCATGAGAAGCGCGTTCGCCCGAGCACGCCGCGAACTCGCCTGCCCCCGGCGGCCGGGGCACGGTATGCTTGTCGCACCATGAAGGCCTCCCCCTGCCTGCTCCTCACGGCGCTTCTCGCTGGCGCCTGCGGAGGTGCCGAGGCACACCGATCGGGTCCCCCAATGACCGCAAGCTCCTCACGACTCCCCGCTGCGGCCAGCGCCGCGCCGACGCCCGACGCCCCTGGCCGCCCCGCGTACCCGCCCACCCGCGTCGCGCCGGTGAAGTACGCCGTCCATGGAGTCGAGATCACCGATCCGTACCGCTGGCTCGAGGAGGGCGACGCGCCGGAGGTGAAGGAGTGGATGCAGGCTCAGGACGCGTTCACGCGCGCCGAGCTCGCGCGGCTCCCCGAGCGGGACGCGATCGCGTCGAGGCTCAAGCAGCTCTTCTACATCGACACGGTCTCCGCGCCGCGCCACCGCCGGGGCCGATACTTCCTGAGCCGGAGGCACGCGACGAAAGAGAAGTCGATTGTCTACTGGAAGGAAGGAAAGAGCGGCGAGGAGCGCCCGCTGCTCGACCCGAACAGCTGGTCTGACGACGGCAGCGTCTCGCTGGGCGGGTGGGAAGTCTCGTGGGATGGCAAGAACGTCGCCTACAAGATCCAGAAGAACAACTCGGATGAAGCGACCCTGCATGTGATGGATGTCGCGTCCGGCAAGCGCTCCGAGGTGGACGTCATCGAAGGGGGCAAGTACGCGTACGCGTCGTGGACGCCCTCCGGCGACGGCTTCTACTACGTCTGGCTCCCCACCGACCCGTCGATCCCGGTCGCCGATCGGCCCGGCTACGCCGAGGTGCGCTTCCACCGGCTCGGCCAGGATCCGAAGCAAGATCGCGTGGTGCGCGGCAGGACGGGCGATCCGAAGACCTTCCTCGGCGCGGCCCTGTCCAAGGATGGCCGCTTCCTGATGCTCACCGTCGCCCACGGGTGGACCTCGACCGACGTCTACTTTCGCGATCTCCGCAGGCCGGGCGGGCAGGCCGTGGACAAGCCGCTCGCCGTCGGGCGCGACGCTCACTACAGCGTCGAGGTCTACAAGGACCGGTTCTACGTCCACACCGACGAGGGCGCGCCCCATTACCGCCTCTTCGAGGTCGACCCGGCCCGGCCGGAGCGCGCCGCGTGGAATGAGATCGTCCCGGAGCGCCCTGACGCCATCCTGGACAGCTTCTCCATCCTGGGTGGGCACCTCGCGCTGGGCTACCTCAAGGACGCCTCCAGCCGGGTCGAGGTGCGCTCGCTCGACGGCAAGCGGGTCCGCGAGGTCCCGCTGCCCGGCATCGGCACCGTGGGCGGCCCGTCCGGGCTGCCCGACGAGGACGAGGCGTATTTCTCGTTCGAGTCCTTCACCTCGCCCCCGGAGATCCACGCGACCTCGATCAAGACGGGCCAGACCGCGCTCTACGCGCGCATCGAGGTGCCTGTCGACCCGTCGCCGTTCACCGTCGAGCAGACCTTCTTCCCGTCCAAGGACGGCACGAAGATCTCGATGTTCATCGTCCGTCGCAAGGACATGAAGAAGGACGGGAGCTCGCGCGCGCTGCTCTACGGCTACGGAGGGTTCCAGATGTCGCAGACCCCCTCGTTCACCGCCTCGATGTATCCGTGGCTCGAGCGGGGCGGCGTGTACGCGGTGGCGAACCTGCGCGGCGGCGGCGAGTACGGCGAGGCGTGGCACCGGGACGGGATGCTGCTCAAGAAGCAGAACGGCTTCGACGACTTCATCGCCGCCGCGGAGCACCTGGTCCGCGAGGGATATACGCAGCCGGAGCGGCTGGCCATCCAGGGCGGCTCGAACGGCGGCCTGCTCGTCGGCGCCGCGCTCACCCAGCGGCCGGATCTGTTCGGGGCCGTCCTCTGCGGCGTCCCCCTGCTCGACATGGTGCGATACCACCTGTTCGGGTCCGGCAAGACGTGGATCAGCGAGTATGGGTCCGCCGACGATCCGGAGCAGCTCAAGGCGCTCCACGCCTACTCGCCCTATCACCACATCAAGCCGGGGACGAGGTACCCGGAGGTCCTCCTGCTGTCGGCCGACAGCGATGATCGGGTCGATCCGATGCACGCGCGCAAGTTCGCCGCGGCGCTCCAGGCGGCGAGCACGGGCGGCCGGGTCCTGCTCCGCATCGAGCGGAACGCCGGGCACGGCGGCGCGGACCTCATCAAGGCGGCCGTCGCGAAGGGGGCCGACCAGCTCTCCTTCGCGCTGTGGGCCACGAACGCGCCGGCGCCGGCGAGCCGATGAGGCGCGACGGACGCGCGGCGTGACGGGCGCGAGGCCCGACGGACAGGCTTGCGGCTCCGCGCCGCGACGGCTAACAACGCCCGGCCGTGCGAATGCTTCACCCCGGAGCCGGGTCCTCGCGGCCCGGGCCTTTGACCTCGCGCCCCCTCGCCGCCGCTGTCGCGGCGCTGGTGGAGGAGGGGACGCGCGCGCCGCTCGCGGAGCGCTCCGATCCTGCGGCGGTCCTCGCCGGGCTCATGGATCTGCACGGCAGCGTCTCGCTCGCGCGCGAGCTCTCGCTCCTCGACCGCCCCGCCGCGCCGCCCCCGCCGGCGGCCGAAGGCACGCGCGCCGAGGTCCGGGCGCTCGCCGCGGAGCGCCTCGGTGAGCTCGCGGCGGCGCTCGACCTCGTGTTCGCCACGCCGTTCCACCGGCGGAACAAGCTGCCCGACGCGGCGGCGGTGCTCGCGACGCTGGAGCTGACCGGGGTGCTGTCCGCGCGCGCCGCGCACGAGCGGGCGGCGCGCGGCGGACGCCCGCTCGCGTCCGCGGTCGGCCAGCTCTGGGAGCCGTTCGGCGAGCTCACGGACCGCGTCCTCGGCCGCATCCGGCTCGAGACGCGCGCGCTGCGCGAGGAGCTCGCGCCGTCGCTGCGGGCGCTCGGCCCGGACGCGGCCCGGCTCGAGCGGTTCGACGCGGTGATCGCCGCCGCCACCCAGAAGCGGCGCGAGCGCGCCCTTGCCGAGCTCGTCCCCGGGCTCGCGCGCGACGTCGCGCGGGCGCACCGCGCGGCGTTTGGCGCGCACGCGGAGGCTGTCGAGCGCGCGCAAGTGGCGGGGGTGATCGCGCGGGCTCTGGGGCTCCGGGGGGAGCGACCG
>JAICEP010000268.1 GCA_025924095.1 Sorangium sp. | reverse complement strand
CGTGGCCGTCGAGCGGCATGTCGGTCCGGGTGCGGTGACCGGCATCGGGGTTTCGATGGGTGGGGCGTCCTGAGCGAGGGTACGGTGAGCTTGTGGCCCGCGCTCGACGAACGCCAGGATCGCCGGCAGGGCGAGCGCGCGGGCGGCCCTCGGACGGACGGCTCAGCCGCGCGAACGGCCGCTACACATCGCCGTCCACCGGCGCCGCGGGCCGCTCGACAGGCTTCTTGTCCGCGGGCTGCTCGACGGGCTTCTTGCGCCGCCCGATCGCGAAGAAGTCGACCGCGGGCTTGAGGGAGCGCTCGAGCTTCGCGTCCGCCGCGGCCATCCGGGAGAGCGTGGTGTAATAGGCCGTCGCGGCCCACCATGCCTCGCTCTGGGCCTGCAGGATGGTGTCGGCGATCCGCTGGGAGAGGTCGTCGAGCGCGGCCTGGAGCGGCTTCATGCGCTCGATCAGGAGCAGATCGGCCTTCATCCCTTCCACGCTGATCTTGGGGAGCGCGACGCCGTTCGCGTCGGCCAGCTCCCCGACGAGCCTCGCGATCGGCTCGCCGCCGGTGCGCATCTTCGTCGTGGCCTTGCGCTCGTCCCCTGTGAGCTCGACGGTGAACGCCTTCACCTTGCCCTCGATCGACGACAGCTGCTCGACCAGCCCCTGGATCACCTTCTCCGACGGTACGACGTTTCCTACCTTGTTCTGCACGCGAAAACCTCCCGCTTGAAAGGGGAGACCGTACGGGGGCCGAGCGAGCTCGTCAAAGCGAGAGCAAGCTCCCGACGCTACGCGGTAAGTCCGCGTCCAACCCTTGGTTTTTCGGAGTTGTATGCGACGGTGGCGGAGTCGCCTGCGCCGGCGTCGGAGTCGCCTCTGGCGCTGCCTCGGAAGGCCGACACGCGGGCGGAGCAGACCGAGACGCCCGCAGAGCAGACCGAGACGCCCGCGGAGAACGCTCCGAGGGCGACGAACAGCAGCGAGGGACAGGCGCGGTGCGGTTCGAGCGGCGCAGATGCCGCCGATGCTCGCGCGGCGCGAACATCGAGGACCTCGCCCCCCGAGGCCTCCCGCCGGCTACTCTTCGCTGTCCCCGTCCACCGCCGGCACGAGCTCGATGTCGATCTCCTGAGGAACGGAGTCCTCGCAGTCCTCGCTCATGACGGGCGTGAGCGTCTGCTCGAAGTCCTCATAGCCTGTCCCCGAGATTTTCACCTGCGTCACCCCTGCTGTCCACAGCTCGCAGACGAGCGCCTCCAGCGCGTCCGGAGGCGGCTTCGCGCGATCGACGGCGCACACAAGGTTGGCCTCGTCGAGCGTCTTCCAGGTGGTCGGGTCGTTCAGGACGAAGGTCGGCTCCTCCGCTGCGCTCCACGCGACGTGAACGGTGGTGTTCGGCGGGACGGGGGCGCCTTTCGCGCGCACGGTGATGGTGAACATCGCCTCTCGCGGCCCCATCGGGCAGCCATCGGCGCCGCCCATGCCCGAGCCGCCGCCGGCCCCGCCGACTCCGGGGTCCTTGCAGGCGCCCACGGAGGCAGCGGTCGCGAGCGCCGCCGCGGCGAGCGCCGCGAAGGTTGTGAGCGATACGATTCGACCTGGCGCGAAGGGACGGCGTGCAGCCACAAAGGCGACAGGGTAGGGGGGCAACGCTGGCAAATCCAGCGGGAGCAGGCTTTGCGCAGGACGCCCCGCTCACCTCCCGGATTCCCGGACTCCCAGATTGCCGGATCCCCGGCCCCCGGGACGCGCCGCGGGCGCCTTCCGGCTCAGCCCTGGGCCTTGAGCTCCGCGATGTCCTGGAGGAGCGTCTGCTCGTGCCCCTCGGGCTTCACCTTCAGGTAGGTCTTCCGCAGCGCGCCCTGCGGATCGACGACGAACGTCGTCCGGTCCCAGTACAGGTTGCCTTTCCACTCGCTCTGCCCGACGCCTGCGGCCTTGAGGAGCTCGTGATTCGTGTCGGCGAGCAGATCGATGGTGAACGCGAACTTGTCGCAGAAGCTCTTGTGCGACGCGACGTCGTCCGCGCTGACGCCGACCACGGTGACATTGGCCTTGTCGAAGTCCTCTTTGGAGGCGGTGAACGACTTGCCCTGGATGGTGCAACCCGGCGTGTCGTCCTTCGGATAGAAGTAGACGACGAGCCATTTGCCCGCGAAGTCCTCGAGCTTCACGGTCTTGCCGTCCTGGTTCGGCAGGGCGAACCGCGGGAACGGCTTTCCAATCTCGACGCTCATCTTCTCTTTACCTTTGCTGTGGGCCGGAGGAAGGCTCCTCCTGGCCGGTGGCCGCTCGTGGGACGATGGAGCGGTGCGGCGCGGGTGTCAACGTCGCTGCCGGCGCGGGATCAGCGCGGGATGAGCCCCCGGAACCAGGCCGCCACCGACGAGGACGACTCGTCCTGGTGGAGCGAGTCCGGTCCTTCCAGCTCGTCGGCGAGCCCGCCGAGCGGCGCCTCGCTGCGCGGGGGCGAGGAGCTCGGGTGCGCGTGCCCGTGCGTCAGGCCCGTGGCGCCGTCCAGGGTGGGCAGCAGGCTGAGGCCGCTGCCGCCCGCGGTCGGATCCTTCGTGAGCGACTTGAACTCGAGGAGCATCAGGTCGATGAGCTCGGCGATCTTCTGCGTCCCGTCGATCGTCCGCGCCGGCCCGCCCTTCGTGCGCTCCACGAGCGCGGCGACGTCGTCCTCGCTCACCGGGCGGCCGTAGCGGTACAGGAAGCGGGTGAGGTCGCGCCCGAGGTCGCGCGCGTTGCGGTAGCGAGCCCCCGGATCGCGGGCGAGCGCGCGGCGGATGATCTGCTCCAGCTCGCGCGGCACCTCGCTGTTGACCTGCTGGAGCGACGGGACCACCGCGTCGCGCACCAGCCGCACCGTGATGTAGTCCGAGTCGCCGAGGAAGAGCCGGCGCCCGGCGAGCATCTCCCAGAGGATGATCCCGAGCGCGAAGATGTCGACGCGCTGGTCGACGCCCTGCTCGAGCACCGTCTCGGGCGCCAGGTAGCCGAACTTCCCCTTGATGATGCCCGCGTCGCTCTCGGCGAGCTGGCTCGACGCCTTCGCGAGCCCGAAGTCCACGATCTTCACCTCGCCGTAGCGGGTGATGAGCACGTTGGCCGGGGTGATGTCCCGGTGCACGATCTGGAGCGGCTTTCCGTCCGCGGTCGCGAGATCGTGCGCGTAGGCGAGGCCCTGGCACATCTTCGCGGCCATGAACGCGGCGACCTCGACGTTCATCGGCCGGCCGACCTTCTTCTGGTGCTCGAGGAGGGCCCTCAGGTCGGCGCCGTCCACGTACTCCATGACGATGAAGTAGGTGCCGTCGCCGACGCCGATGTCGAACACCGACACGACGTTCGAGTGCGAGAGGTGCGCCGAGAGGCGCGCCTCGTCGAGGAACATCGCGATGAACTGCTCCTTCTTGCTGAGCTGCGGCAAGACGCGCTTGATCGCGACCTGCTTCTTGAACCCTTCGATCCCCGCGCTCTCGGCGACGAAGACCTCCGCCATGCCGCCGGAGGCGAGGCGCTTGATGACCCGGTAACGCTGCTGCTCGGACATGCCCTGTCTGTCGTCCTCCCGCCCCGTCCCGTCTGCCTGCCCAGTCTAGCGGCTCGGGCCCCCGCAGCGGATGAAAACCATGCGGCGCCGCCTCGCGCCTGCCGGGTCAACGGAACGTGGCGAGCGCCGCAACCGCCGCGAAGGAGAGCCCGACGAGCGCGGCGAGCGCGAGCACCGACACGAGCGGCTCCGCCCGCACGGTGGCGAGCAGCCGGCCGCGATCTTCCCTGGACAGCGGTGCCCCGTCGGTTCCGTCCTCGCCCTCGCCGCCCGACGCGGTGGCGAGGTGGGCCTCGAGGCGCCGCCGCGCGGTCCGGGCTCGCAGCGCGAGCAGCATCATCTGTGCGACCCCGGCGGCGCCGAGCACCAGGAGGCCTGCGCGCCGCGCCTGCGAGGCGCGGCCCCGCTCGCGCGCCTCGGCTGCCGGCATCCCGTCCGCGAGCAGCGCCACGCGCCGCGGCAGGGCCGGGCCTGCGGCTGGCGAGAGCGGCCAGGCCACCGTACCCGCGCCCTGCTCGTAGGGGTCGCTCGCGACGACCGCCCAGCCCGCTGCGTCGGGCGAAGGTCCGTCCGGGAGCGCCAGCGTCCCCGAGAAGAAGCCTGCGCCGTCGGCCGCGAGCGGGACGACCGCCCCGAGCAGGCGGCCGTGCGCGGCTCCGATCGAGACGTAGGCGCGCGGCTTCGGCGCCGGGGAGGTGAGCCGGAGCTGCGGCCGCTCGCCCGCGAGCCCGGCCGGGTCGAGCCAGATCGCGCCTGGGATCACGGGCAGCCTCCCTTCCCAGGTGCCGCTCGTCCCCCGTGACCCCGGCGCCGCGCTCCCCGGGCGCGTCGCGCGCAGCGTGAGCTCGACGGCGTGCGCCAGCGGCTTGATCGTGAGCTCCGCGGCGCCGCGCGCATCGGCCGCGAGCTGCACCGGCCCGCTGCCCTGCCCCTCGAGATCCGCCCCGACGGCGCTCGCCTCCACCCGCGCCCCCGGCACCGGCGCTCCGTTCTCGGTCTCGACCGCGACGCGCACCGGCTCCGGGAACGGCGCTGCCAGGGCGCCCCGCGCGGCCGTGACCCGGAGGCGGAGCTCCCCGTCCGCCGCGCCGGGCAGCGCGCTCGTGTGCGCCGCGCCGGGCAGCGCGCTCGCCTCTGCCGCGGGCAGCGGGGGCAAGAGCGGCAGCTCCTGCTCCAGGAGCGTGTCGCCGCCCCGCGCGATCCGCACCACGACCGGCTCCTTCAGCCCGTCCCTTGCGCGCAGCAGCGCCTCGCCGATGCCGTCCTTCCCGGTCGAGCCGATCCATCGCTCGAGCGGCGTCCCCGCGGACGTCGCGCTCACCTCGAGCTCCGGCAGCGCAGCTGGATCGTCGGCGCCATGGAGCCGGCGCACCCCTTCGATGCGGAGCGCCAGCGCCTCGCTTCCGGCGACGGGCGCTCCCCACATCCGCACGCCGGTGGCCATGCGCTGCGCTCCTGGTCCCAGGATCACGAGCGCTGCGAGCCCGATGCTGAGCGCAGGCAGGACATAGGTCGCCGCGTTGGGCATCGAGATCATGGTTGCCCCAGCATACCTCTCCGTCCCTGCGGCGCGGCCGGGGCTCGGATCGGGCTGGCTGCTCGTGCGGAGCGCTGTCGTTCGTGCCGAGCCCCTTTGCGTCCGGGCGTCTCCTCCGATAGGAAGCCGCCGATGGCAGGCGACAGACCGGTGAAGCGCAGGCGCAAGGGCTCGGGGGCCACGGGGCAGGGGGGCGAGGTTCTTCTGCGGCAGCGGACCGATCCGCGGAGCGAGCGGCGTTTCGAGCCGAAGGCCTCGCTGGAGCTCGGTCTCACGTTGCTCGGCATGTCCGTCGCGGCGCTGCGGGCGGGGGCGGGTGTCTACGGCCAGTGGTTCCGGGGCGAGGAGGCGGCCTCGCACCCAGCGGCTCCGTACCTGCTCGTCGGCGCGCTGCTCCTCGGCGCGGCGGCGGGTCTGTTCGGTCAGTGGTCGATGAAGCCCGTCCGTGTCGGTGATGCCGGCGTGGCGATCGAGAACGGGCCTGGCGAGATCGAGCGTGTCGGCTGGCACGATGTCACGGGCCTGTTGCTCACGGAGGCTTCGCTCACGATTCAGGGTGGCGGCACCGTGCTCGCCATCCCGCTGCGCGCGCATCTCCCCGCGGCCTCCCACGTCCTGGCGGAGGCGAGGAAGCGCGTCCCCGGGCGAGTCGTCGACATCAAGGAGGGCGCGTTGCCTCCGCCCGACGACGCAGCCGGCGAGGTGCGCCCGCTGGACCCGCCGCAGGTCGCCGGGCTCCACTGCAAGGCGACCGACAAGCTGATCTCCTTCGAGGCCGACGCCCGCCTGTGCGGCCGTTGCGGCGAGCTCTACCACAAGGACGGCATCCCCCCCCGCTGCGCTACCTGCGACGCCCCGCTCCGCTGAGCGGCGGCCGCCCGCCGCCTCTCAGATCCCGAAGCGCGCCGCGTGCTCCCGGAGGAACGCGATGTAGACGTCCGCCTCCTGGTGCGACGGCACCTCGCCCGCCTCGACCGCCTGCTCGAGCGCCCGCTTGACCTCGCCCACCCGCCGCGACGGCGGCAGCCCGAACGCCCGCATGATGGCGTCGCCGATGCCGCTCGGCAGCGGCGGCACCACCGCGTCCTCGGCCTGGACATGCAGCACCCGGTCGGCCAGGTCGCTGATCTGCTTCAGCCCCTTCCGCTTCTTCTCCGGCCGCTTCGTCGTGATGTCCGCCCGCGACAGGTCGAGCACGTCGTTCAGACAATCGCCCATCTCCTTCGCGAACCGGCGCACCGCGCTGTCGGTCCACGACGGTTCGTACTGGCTCGCCCGCAGGTGGTGCAGGATCAGGAAGCGGATGCTGCCCTTCAGCGCCTCCTCCTTCGCGAAGAGCGGCAGCCGCCGGTCGATCTTGTCGAACATGCGCGCGCCGACCTCGGCGTGACCGAAGAAATGGACCTCGCCCGACGGCGAGATCGAGCGCGTCAGTGTCTTGCCGATGTCGTGGAGCAGGGCCGCCCAGCGGACCTCGAGCCTCGGGACCGCCTGACGCACCACCTGCTTCGTGTGCTTCCACACGTCCTTGTGACGCCACTCCCCGTCGCCGAACCCCACCATCGCCTCGACCTCGGGGAGCATCGCCGCGAGGGCGCCCGACTCGAGCAGCGCGTCGAGCCCGGCCTCGGCGTCCTTGCTCATCATGATCCGGTCGAGCTGCTTGCGGACGTCAGGCAGGTAGATCGCCGCCGCCGCCTTGAAGTCGGCGGGGCGCCCGGAGATCACCCTGGCCGAGGAGCGTGGCTCGTCGGCCGCCTCGGGCTGCGCGGGCTCCGCCGTCTCCGATCGCTGAACGGCCCATTCGAGCGCCTCCATGGCCCGCTTCGGGCTCGCTTCCTGGGTGAGAATCTCCTGCACGCTGGCCTTCCACACTTTCGAGGTTACGGGATCGCCCGTGGCGCGCCGGTTCGCGCGGCCCGCACGGGGTCCGCCGGTTTAGAGCCAGCCGGTACTCCGCGCAATGGTTCGTCGCTCGGCGCGGGTCCGTCGCTCGGCGATGCCGGATGGCGAGCGTCCGCCGGAGACGGCGCCTCAGGTGCGGAGGAGCCTGACCACGTGGTCCTTCTCCCAGGAGAGGGCGCGCTCGTAGTCGCGGAAGAGCCGCTCGCGGGCGAGGAACTGGGGCGGGTGGAGCATCCGGCGCCCGTTGCCGTGGCTCGCGGGCATCACGTGGTGGATCATCTCGTGGTAGATGACGTAGGAGATGAAGTAGCGGGGGACCCAGGGCCGGTCGAGCACCGGGTGGATGCGGATCAGCCGCTCCACCGCCGAGTAGCTCCCGAGCTTGATGGTGCGCCGCGGCTTCCGCGCCCTGGTCCGCTTGCCCCAGGTGATCAGCGCGTCGACCACGCCGCCGAAGTACGCGTGGTTGAGCTTCTGGAACAGGGTCAGCAGATCGTGCGTCTGCCCCTGCGTCGAGAGCGGTGTGCTCACCGGCTGGCTCGCCCGGATGCGGTGGCCGTTCTCGTCGATGTACTGGCCGACCACGAGCGACGCGGCCCGGTCCTGGGTCACCACGTACCGGACGAGCGCCTCCTGAACGACCGCCGGCGCATCCAGGAACATGTGGTGGACGCGCGCCTGCAGGATGCCCTCCCGCAGCGACGAGGAGATCATCTGCCGGTAGTTGTCGGTCACCGAGAGGAGGACCGGCCGCTTCTGGGCCAGCTCGAGGCGCCGGATGAGCGCCTGGCGCGCCCCCTCGTGCACGTAGATCTGCGGCTGGCCCGACGGCAGGCCGATGTGGAGCGGATGGTGACGGGGGTCCGGCACCCGGACGACGGCCCGGGAGAGGCGCGGCCACAGGGAAGAGGGTGCTGCGCCCTTCCCACCGCTGCGCGACAGACGGCCTGGAGGGGGTTGAGCGAAGGGGAAGGCCATCTGTCCCGCCATCTCAATCCTCCTTATTTGGGCGTATTCTCGGGTGGGATCCTTGTCAAGCGAGCGGCCGAAATCATCGAAATCGTTTGGCTTTATGATTACGTAAGCAAGAGGCCGACCTCGCCGGAGGGGGTTGGCGGGAATCGCCGCCGCCGTCCGCCCGCCATCCGGATTTCTGATATATTTTCATGGACTTGCATGAGCCGCCGTGGCTCGTCGCGGGACCGCTCCGGTCGAGCTGGCTCGGGTCGAGCCGCCTTCCGCCTCGGACGCGTGCCGTCTGCTCCTGCTCCCTCTCCATGGCACGGCGCGCCCTCGCTCACGGCGCGCCCTCGCTAGGTGAGCGCGCGGGGGTCGACGATCTGCGCCACGCGCCAGCGGTCCTGCGCGCGCGGCGCCGGCTCGGGCTCGAGGGCGACGACCAGGGCCGTGCAGAAGCTGGCGAGGAGCAGGCCCGTCGCGCCCCGGCCGGGTGAGTCGATGAGCGTCCTGACGAGGTGCTCCACGTTCGGCTGGTGGCCGATCAGGAGCGCGTCGGCCCCGCCTCGGGCGAGCGCGGCGACCAGCGCGAGCGGGAGCTCTGCGTCGACCGAGAGCTCGTCCCGGACCTCGACCTCCGGCGCACCGCAGAGGGGAGCAGCGATCTCGGCGGTCTCGCGGGCGCGCGCGAGGGGGCTCGCGAGCACCCGCGACAGCGGGGCGCCGCCCCGGAGGCGATGGAGCTCGATCGCGACCCGCTCCACGCGCGCGCGGCCCTCGGGGGTGAGCCTCCGGTCCGCGTCGCGTCCGCTCGCCGACCGGTCCTCCGCCGGGCCGTGCCGCATCACGTAGAGGTGCATGGCGATGGGGCGATCGTCAGTTCGTCTTGCCCGGGGTGCGTCGGGCGTCCGGGCCGGCCGGGGCTGCCTCGCCGCGACCCTTCGCCTGCGCGGGGGGCTCGGCCGCGGCCGCGGTCGCGCCGCCCTTCGGGCCGGCGGCTGCGGCGCCGTTCGTCGCGGCGCCCCCGACGGTGCGGGAGATACCGTGCTTCGAGAGGACCATCGACTCGATCTTGTCGAGCACCGCCGGGTGCTGCTCGAGGTAGGTGCGGGCGTTCTCCCGGCCCTGGCCGATGCGCTCGCCCTGGAACGAGAACCAGGAGCCGCTCTTCTCGATGATGCTCGCCTCGGTCGCGAGGTCGATGACGTCGCCGCTGTGGCTGATGCCGTGGCCGTAGAGGATGTCGAACTCCACCTCGCGGAACGGGGGAGCCATCTTGTTCTTCACGACCTTGACGCGGGTCCGATTGCCCACGACCGCCGGCTCCTTGCCGCCCGCGGCGGCCTCCTTGATGGCGCCGATGCGGCGGATGTCGAGCCGGACGGAGGCGTAGAACTTGAGGGCGTTGCCGCCGCTCGTCGTCTCGGGGCTGCCGAACATGACGCCGATCTTCATGCGGATCTGGTTGATGAACATCAGCAGACACTGCGAGCGCGAGGTCGTCCCGGTCAGCTTGCGGAGCGCCTGGCTCATCAAGCGGGCCTGGAGGCCGACGTGGCTGTCGCCCATGTCGCCCTCGATTTCCGCCTTGGGAACGAGCGCCGCGACGGAGTCGACGACCACGATGTCGACCGCGTTGGAGCGGACCAGCAT
>JAICEP010000267.1 GCA_025924095.1 Sorangium sp. | reverse complement strand
CGCGCGTCGTCTTCCTTGATGTTGAAGACGATCTTCATGAGATCGGAGCCGATGTCGGCGATCTTCGTGAAGATGCCGCCCGCGATGCGGAGCGCGGAGGCGCCGAGCGACTCGCCGATCGCGAAGCCGATGAAGCACGGGCCGGCGTAGTCGGCCGGGATGAAGAGCAGGATCATCAGCATGAGCATGAGCTCGGTGCTGATGAGGACCGCGCCGATGCTCATGCCCGCCTTGAGCGGGATGGCGTACGTCGGGAACGGCTTGCCCTTGAGGCTCGCGAACGCGGCGCGCGAGTTCGCGAACGTGTTGATGCGCATGCCGAACCACGCGACGCCGCAGCTGCCGGCGATGCCGACGAGGCTGCTCAGCAGGATGACCACGACCTTCGTGGCCTCCATGTGGCGCAGCACGCCGAAGTAGAGGACCATGACCCCGCCGATCAGGACCTCGAGGAGCAGGATGAACTTGAACTGCGTGATGAGGTACGTCTTGCAGGTCTCGTAGATGAGCTCCGAGATCTCCCGCATCGCGCGGTGGACCGGGAGCTTGTTCAGCTGCGAGAACGTGACGAGCCCGAACACGAAGCCGAGCACGCAGACGCCGATGCCGCCCAGGAGGAGCGTGCGGCCATCGATGCCGCCGAACGACTGGGAGCTCAGGTCGGGGAGGATCAGATCGGATTCACTGGCGCTGGCCAGCCCGCCGCTGAGCAGCAGGGCGAGCGCGGCGAGCCCGGCCAGCAGCGGTGCAAGCCAGGCCTTTTGAGACCGGATGACGTTCATGGACGGTGTGCCTCCATCGCAAAATCCGAGGCCGGGGGCGGCGCCATCGCCGCCCGCAGCTTCGTGGTTCCGAGGGGTTGGCCGCCTGCGTCAAGGGGAAGGGAACCGGCGCGCTGCCGGAGGGGTTCTTGCTCTAACGCGGACGCTTCAGCACAGCCTCGCCCCTCAGCGACCGGTGGTGTCGGGGTGCCCAGTGCTGCCGGGCAAGCCTCCACCGTGACCAGGACCGCCGAGGCGCGCGCTAGCTACCATGCGTCGCAGACGCCGTCGAGAGGGTGCGATGCCTGCGCACGACAAGAGCCCTTGTCACCGCCGCTGCGTCGGGCGATCGCGTAGGGAGATCGCGTAGGAAGATGAAACGGAGCGCGCGGGGCCGCGCTCCTCCGCGGATTGTCGTGTTCCGGCCGCGTTCAGCGCGCGTTCAGTTGCGCTCGGTCGCGGTGTTCAGGCGCCGGTCCGAGCCGGAGAGCCGCTGATCCGAGCCCGAGTCGGCGTTGGGGCTGGCGTGCGAGGTGAGGAGCTCCGCCACGAGATCCCGGCATTCCGGCTTGTTGCGGAGGTGGCTCAGGAGCAGGTTCGAGGCCTCGCTGAACGACTTCTCGTAGGCGAGCCCCTCGCGCGTGCGCGCGGCGACGCGCTCGCGCCCCTGCGCGAGATCCTCCTCGAGGGCCTCGGCGTAGCGGGCGAGCTGGGCGCGGAGCTCGTCGATCTGGCGGCGCAGGTCGCGCGCGTTCGCCTCGCGCGTGTTCTTCTTGTGCTCGTAGCGCCCGAGCTGCTCGCGCTTCGCCTGCGCCGTCGCGCCGGCCGCGCCCGCGCGCTCGTACACGAGCGGATCGTGGTTGCCCTGGCGGACCGCCACGTCGGCGAGCTGGCGCCCGGAGAGCGCGAGCTTCTCGGCGGCGGCGAGCTCCACGCGGACCTTCTCGACGTCCTCGCCGTCGGCCATCGCCTCGCGCATCACGCGCGACTCCTCGTGCGCGAGCTCCTCGACCTTGCGGCCGATCTCGGCGCGCAGCGCGCGGCCGCGGCGCTCGAGCGCCTCGAGCTTGCGGGTGAGGCTCGCGACCTCGCCCTCGAGCTTGTTGGCGCGCGCGGCGAGGTCCCAGGCCTGCGCGAGGCCGTTCTGGACCTCCTGCGGCACCTGCCCGGACGGATAGGCGCGGGAGACCATGCGCGAGAAGAGGGCCGCGCGGCTCGCCCACTCGATGACGCCGGCGCTCTGCGGCGGCGGCGGCGGCGGCGGCAGCGGCACGCCGTCGCCGCCCTCGACCTCCCACGCGTGGGCCGGCAGCCCGCGCTGGAGCGCCTTCAGCTCCTCCTGGAGGTGATGGGCGTCGCGGTAGCGCTTGCGGATGTCCTTCTCGAGCAGGCGCAGGACGATCGCCTCGCCCTGCGAGTGCGCGTCGGGGCGGATCGAGCGGGGGCGCGGCGGCGCGTGGGTCCGCTGCATCTCGAGCAGGGTGTCGCGGTCGTTCGCGCGGAAGGGGAGCTGCCCGGTGAGCATCTCGAAGAAGAGCACGCCGAGCGCGTAGAGGTCCGACTGCGCCGTCGCCTCCTCGCCGCGGGCCTGCTCGGGCGACATGTACTCGGGCGTCCCGAAGACCGCGCCCTTCGGGGCGAGGCGCGGGTCGCGCGCGATGGCGGCGAGGCCGAAGTCGAGAATCTTGACGAAGTCCTTCCGGCCGCCGCGGTGGGTGAGCAGGATATTGTCGCTCTTCAGATCGCGGTGCACGACGCCGAGGTCGTGCGCGCGAGCGAGCGCGGCGCACATCTGCTCGAGGATGTCCACCGATCGCGCGATCGGCATCGGGCCGCGCGCGAGCTCCGCCGAGAGCGGCGTGCCGACGAGGTACTCCATGACGAGGTAGAGCTCGCCCTCCTCGGTCTCGCCGATGTCGTGGATATCGATGATGTGGGCGTGGTCAACGCGGTTTGCGGCGCGCGCCTCGCGCAGCATCCACGCGCGGAGATGGGTCTCTCCGCGGAGATCGGGCCGGATGAGCTTCAGGGCGACGACCCGGTCGATCAGCACGTGACGGGCGCGATAAACGACGCCCATGCCGCCTTCGCCGAGCCGTGCCTCGAGCCGGTACCTGCCGGCCACGACCTTACCGATCAACGGATCGGTGCTCGAAGCCTTGGGACCTGCCGGTCGCTGAATCGCGCGCTCCATGGTGCCTTCGTTTCTCCTCAGCGCTCCCCAGAAGGGCGGTTCGCGTCTCTCAGGGGGCTTATTGCGCTGTGCGGTGAGTCGGATCGCTCGCTGAAGGTATCCGGTTTGAAACAGCCGGTCTATGGGCCCGCGGCCGGGTTGGAGCGGAATCTGGAGCGCGCTCCGCGTGGAGGTGGGGTGGGAGACCGGCGCCGATTGCGCGCATTCAAGCGTCCACGGATAACGGTGAAGGCGGGCAAGCCTCCGCAGGCGGGCAACCGGCTGCAGACGGCCGTGCAGGCGGGGGCGCATCGCCTTGCAGACGGGCGCTCCCCGGGCGAGGATCGAGGGGCAGGCGGCAGACGAAGCGCGCCCCGGCGGGCTCGCCGTGGCGCAGATCTCCAGCGCGGCCATCCGCGGGGACGAGGGCGAGCGTGCCGCCGTGCCGCCGGACGATGTCCGTCGAGATCGAGAGCCCGAGGCCCGTCCCCTGCCCTCGCGGCTTCGTGGTGAAGAACGGATCGAAGATGCGCTGCGCGAGGTCGGGCGGTACGCCCGGGCCGCTGTCGGAGACCGCGACGGCCGCCATGTCCTCGTCCTCGTCGATCCAGGTCTCGATGCAGATCGCGGGCGCGCCGGGCGGGCCCAGCGCCGCTTCGCCTTCGCCCGCCCCCTCCGCCCCGGCCGGCGGGGCGGAGGGGGCGGGCGGGGAGGAGGCCCGCGCAGGCGGGGAGGAGGCCCGCGCAGGCGGCGCGGAGGCTCGCGCAGGCGGCGCGGCGCTCGCCTCCTCCAGCGCCTGGATGGCGTTGACGAGGAGGTTCATGAACACCTGGTTGATCTCTCCGCTCTGGCAGGTGACGAGCGGCAGCTCGCCGTAACGCTTGATCACCTCGATGCGCGCCTGTCGGAGCCGCGGGCCGAGCAGGAGCAGCGTCTCCTCGAGCCCGGCGTGCAGATCGACGGGCAGCGGCTCGCCCGAGGCGCGCGAGAAGCTCTTCAGGTTCGTGACGATGCGGACGCTGCGCTCGACCGCGCGGTGGACGAGCGTGGAGATGCCGACGAGATCGTCGAGCGCCGCCTCGGTCTGGAGCTGCGCGCGGAGCGCTTCGAGCGCGCCGCGGCGGTCGTCCGGGAGCTCGCGCTCGGCGGCGCGGTAGGCGTCGAGGACGGCGCGGAGCTCGGCGGCGAGCTCCTCGATCGGCTGGGCGGCGCCGGCGATGGCGTTCAGGGGGTTGTAGATCTCGTGCGCGACGCCGGCGACGAGCTCGCCGATGGAGGCGAGCCGCTCGCCGTGGATGAGCGCGGCCTGCGCCCGCTTCAGCTCGGACAGGGCGCGCGTGAGCTCCGCGGTGCGCGCGGCGACGTTCTCCTCGAGGCCGGCGCGCTCGCCCTCGAGCTCGGCGATCGTCCGAGACAGCGCCTGCCGCATGCGCTCGACGCTCTCGCCGAGGCCCACGACCTCCTTCGGCCCGGACAGCCGCGGCACGGCGGCGTCGAGCTCGCCGCGCGCGACCTCGTCGGCGGCGCGGGCGAGCTGCGCCATCGGCCGCGACAGCTCGCGCGCCGCCCGCGCGACGACGCCGAGGGCGGCGAGCACGAGGAGGGAGAACGAGGCGAAGAGCGCGGTGATGGCGTTGAAGTCCTCGTCGAAGGACGAGCCGGTCGCCAGCGCGCGGTAGAGGCCGATGGAGGAGAAGAGCGAGAGGAGCCCCGTGAACAGGAGCGGCAGCCCGAAGTCGCGGAGCATGCGCCGCCGGAGGGGCATCGGGGCCGCGCCGCCGCGCTCGGGCGCGCCCGTCCACGCGCGCAGGAGGTCGACCGCGCGCGCGACCGAGTCCTTGTGCCACGCGCGCTGGTAGAACGAGACGCCGAAGGCGAAGAGCGCGCCGAAGCCGAGCTGCATGAGCGCGTCGGCGACGCTGAAGGTGGCGCCCGGGCTGAAGGTGGCGCCGGGGCGCACGTAGGCGATGCCTATCGCGGTGCACCCGAGCCACAGCGCGAAGTTCAGGGAGGCGAGGACGTCGGGGAGCCGCTCGGCGCGGGTGAGGCCGCGGCCGAGCAGGGCGCGGTCGCCGGAAGGGCCGGCCTGGAGGGCGGCGACGATCGCGCGCGTGGCGGGGCGGACGGCGAGGGTGAAGCCGAGGGTGCCGGAGAGCGCGAGGAGGGGGACGACCTCGAACCACGCCTGGAACACGACCTGGCTCTGGGTGCGGAGGAACGCGACGCAGAAGAGCAGCATGACGTGCCCGCCGACGATGCCGGCGGCCGTCGCCGACTCGGCGAGCCTCGGCCGGAGCGCCGCGGCGAGGGCGCGCGCCGAGTCGGCCTCGGAGGCGCCGCCGTCGGCCGCGTCGGCGCGGAGCAGGCTGCGGTAGATGGCGCGGCGCATGCCGCCGGCCATGACGCCGAAGGCGACGGCCGTGACCAGGAGGCCGAGCCAAGAGGGGGGCGTCGCGTGGCCGATCCCGAGCGGACCGGGCCAGGAGGAGGGCGCGGTGGGGGCGCCCCGGAAGGCGAGCGGCGAGACAGCGAGCGGCCACGAGAGGGTGCGGATCGCCGCGGCGATGGCGAAGCCGCGGTCGCCGCGGCGGACGAGCACGCCCGAGAGCGCGGCCGAGAGGGCCATCGAGGCGAGCAGGAGGATCGCCGGCCACGGCGTGGCGAGGGCCGCGGGGACGACGGCGGAGAGGAACAGCAGGCCCGAGAACAGCTCCCAGCCTGTCGCGACGAGCTCTGCGCGGGCGCGCGGCGCGCGCGGGGCGCGGTGCTGGGAGGGCGTCGGGGGGCTCACGGGGCGGGCGGCATGGAAGCGCAGGGAGCGCGCCCTCGCAACGGCGCGCGCCTTCGCAACGACGCGCGCCCTCGCAACGGCGCGCCGGGCCGCGCGTCAGCGGCCGGAGAGGCGCACGCCGGGGAGGACCTTGCGGCGCTCGACGACCTCTTCGAGCGCGTCGGCGTCGATCAGGAGGTGCGCCCGCAGGCTGTCCTCGATCGCCGAGAACACCTTGCCCTGGTACCGGACCTCACCGCCGGGCCCGGCGGCGAGCCAGTAGTTGCCGCCGGGGCTGCTGTCCTCGCCCGCCGCGCTCGGGACGGCGAGGAGCGGCCCGCCGTTGCCGGGGAACGGATCGGGCGGGGACGCGAAGGCGGGGAACGGCGGCGCGGGCGCGGAGGGCTCGGGGCTGGCGGAGAACGTGAGCGACGCGCCGGGCTCGAAGCTCACCGAGAGGACGCCGCCGCGCGCGGCGACCACGACGCCGGGCGTGCGATCCTCGACGACGACCTCCTCGATGACCTTGCCGGAGACGAGCAGGAGCGTGTGGTGGCTCGTGATCCGCGAGCTCTCGGCCGTGAGCTCGCGGCGCAGCGCGATCTCGTGCGAGACGTAGAACTGGAGGCTCTTCACGTCCCTGTCGGACAGGTCGTGCTGCACGCGGAGCTCGTGCGTGAACGGGACGAGGCGGGGGCCGCACCCGGCGAGGAAGGCGAGGAAGACGGCGGCGAGCGCGAGGAGCGGGACGAGCGCCGCGGCGGTCGCCGGGCGCCGCCGCGCGGCGTGGATCGGGCGGACACGGAACAGCATGGGAGCCCTCGTGGAAGCGCCGAGGCACGAGAGCCGCGGGCGCACCTTTTCGCAACGGGGCGGCCGGGCGGACCTTACAGCGGGCGCCGTGCGTGAGCCGCCATCCAGCGTGGCCTCCCCGGAAATCCCCGGAGCGCTGCGGCTACTGCCAATGCAGCGTCGCCCGCCCGATCGCCGTGAAGGGCCACCCCGGCGAGTAGTGGATCCCCGTGACCGCGGCCGGCTCGTACGGCAGCCGCGAGTCGCTCGCGAACTGGACCTCGCGCCACGTCGTGTCGAGGAGGTTCTGGACGTCCACGGCCACCTCGACGTTCCTCCACCGGAGCCCCGCGTTCGCGTCGACGACCGTGAACCCCTCGGCGGTGAGCGACTCGTCCTCGGTCGCGGGCCGCGCGCCGATCGCCTTGACCCGCAGCGCGGCGAACGGCGTGAACGCGCCGAATGTCGGGCGGACGCCGACCCCCGCGGTCAGCGTCCGCGTCGGCGCGAGGGCGACCGCGCTCGCGTTGCCGGCGTTCACGCGGAAGCGCGCGCGGGTGAAGGTCGCGTCCACGTCGGCGAAGAGCCAGCTCCCGAGCCGGTAACGCGCGCCGATCTCGACCCCGTAGCGCCGCGTCTGCCCCGACGCCTCGGTCACGCCGGCGTCGCCGCTCCAGACCAGCTCGGAGTCGAGATCGAGCAGGAACCCGGCCGCGCTCAGCGAGAGCCCGCGCACGGGCGCGACCCGCGCGCCGACCTCGTAGCCCGTCGCCGGGGTGATCAGCGTCGCCGCCCCCTGGGCCAGCACCACGCCCCGGGCGTCGTTCGAGTGGAAGCCGCGCCCGTAGTGGGCGAAGAGATCGACCCCGTCGATCGGCGAGACGATCGCCGTGAGCTTCGGCAGGAGCTGCATCTGCCCCTGGGCGCCGCTCGACCTGTTCCCGGTCGCCCGGAGGTCCTCGCGCAGGTCGTCCACGTTGACGTCGATCCACTGCCCGCGCGCGCCGAGCACGAGGCGGAGCCAGCGCCGGAGCCGGGCGTCCTGCTCGACGTAGACGCCGATCTGGCCCTCGTCGATGTGGGTCCGGTCCCTCTCCTCGATCCGCTCGCGCGCCTGGTCGTGGTGGAGCGACTTGTCGATCCCGTCCGCGCGGAGCTGCGCGCCGAGCGAGGTCGTGAACCTCGCCCCCCCGAGCTCGAACTGCTTGCGGAACCGGATTTCTGCGCCCGCGACGGTGCGGTCGTCGTTCTGCTCGATCTGATCGCCGTGGACGGGGTCCTCGCTGAAGAACGTGAAGTTCGAGTACAGCGTGAAGCGATAGCTGAGGAGGTAGGCCATCGCGCTCAGGTCGGCGTCCCGCCACGCGGTCGAGAGGGAGACGGACCCCATGTGCCGCGCGGTCGACCCGCCCTCGGTCGGATCGACCGCGCCGAAATGGTCGATGCACGGCTGTCCGAAGGCGGAGGGCGGCGGGTTCAGGCCGCCCTGCTCGCCCTCGCCGCACACGGCGCGCGCCGGGATCTGGCCGGAGCCGGACCAGGTCGACCCGTAGGACATCCAGGTCATCTGGACCTTCCCGGCGCCGCCGAGGTCGTGCGTCGCCCTCAGGAACACGTTGAAGCGCTCGAGCCGCTCCGGATTGAGGAACGGCCCGTCGTTCCGGTAGACCTCCGCCGCGGCCACCGCGCGCCAATCGTCGCCGAGATCCGGCGAGGCGATCACGAGGCCGCGCAGGATGCCGTACTGCCCCACGCTGAGCTGCGCGGTGCTCTCGTCGAGCTTCTCGGCGAAGCGGAGGTTGACGGCGCCCGCCGTGCCGAAATCGCCGATGCTCGCGTAATAAGGCCCCTTGTAGCCGTCGAGCCCTGTCACGAGCTCCGGGATCATGAAGTAGAGGTCGGTGAAGCCGTGCCCGTGGCCGTGGCTGACCAGGTTGACGGGCACCCCGTCGACGAAGAAGGCGACGTCGGTCCCGTGGTCCGCGTCGAAGCCGCGCAGAAAATACTGGTTCGCCTTGCCGCCGCCGGCGTGCTGCACGGCGAAGAGCCCGGGGACCGCCTCGAGGAGGTCGCCCGGCCGGAGCCTCGGCCTGAGCTCGAGCTCGCGGTACCCGACCGAGACGCGCGAGGCGGCCTCGCTGCCCGGCTTCTCCGCCTGCACCGTGACCTCGAGCGCGCCCCCGTCCGCGGGCGCCTCCGGCGGCTCGACCTCGGCGCGCGCCGGCCGCGCGGTGGCCAGCAAGAGGGCCAGTGCGGCCATCTGACCGAGCGGATGGCGGTGTTCGTGACCGATCGTGACCGTCTCGCGGAGCATTCGTGTCCTCCTTCGCTGCCATCGCGCGGAGCGGCGGCGGGCCGCTCGTGTCGAGCTCCGCGGGGAGGAAAAGGCGAATCCGGCGCGATGCGCTGGACCGACCCTCGCCCCCACGGGCGACCAAGAGGCATCGCGGGGGGCGGTTCGGGATCCGGGACGTGCGCAGAGATGCACCGGCTCGGACCTAACCGCCTCCCTCGAGGCTCCCAGGTCGAACCGGCATCGGATGTCTCCCCGTCGCCGGGCGCTGGCAGGTCTTCGGGCTCGCGAGCGCTCCGGCCGGGCCGGGTTCCTACTGTCCACCGCTTCCCAGCCCTCGCGGGCCAGTGCTTGTCGTGGGAGGTCGTTCTCGCTTACCGCTGCGGGGCAGCCCCGGAATTTCACCGGGTTCCCTATTCAGCCTGGGCAGGCGCCCAGGCACCAGCGCGGGCGCACCCTACGGTGGCGCCCCTCCGGCTGTCAATCGCTCCCGCTCACCTCGCCCGCTCGGCTCGCAGCGCTCGCGTCGCGGGCGGGCCGAACGTTCGAGCTCTAGCGAGGATGGGCTCGCTCCTCCGTGGAACGCGTGCTAAACGGCCGCCGCTGTATATATGCCGCGTAATGACCTCCGCAATATCGCCATCGTCGCCCACGTCGACCACGGGAAGACGACCCTCGTCGATCACATGCTCCGCCAGTCGGGCGCCTTCCGGGAAAACGAGGTCGTGGCCGAGCGGGTCATGGACTCGAACGACCTCGAGCGGGAGCGCGGCATCACGATCCTCGCGAAGAACACGAGCATCCGGTACCGCGGGGTCAAGATCAACATCGTCGACACGCCCGGCCACTCCGACT
>JAICEP010000266.1 GCA_025924095.1 Sorangium sp. | reverse complement strand
GCACCGACCACAAGTACCTCGACGTCCTCCGGCGGGCGGCGGAGGCGGGGCCGGTCACGCCGGGCGACCTGGTGCAGCTCACCGGGCTGACCTCGGGGGGGGTGACGGGGGTGCTCGACCGGCTCGAGGAGGCGGGGTTCGTGCGCCGCGTGAAGCACCCGAGCGATCGGCGGCAGCTGGTGGTCGAGCCGGTGACCGAGCGTTACGCCGAGATCGGCGCGCTCTTCGCGCCGTTCCGCGAGCGCTGGGCGGTGCTCTGCTCGCGCTACTCGCTCGACGAGCTGCGGCTCATCTGCGACTTCTTCGAGCAGGCGACCGCGCTGATGGCCGAAGAGATCGCCCGCATGCAGCGCCCGGCCGAGCCCGAAGCCGCCCCGGCGAGCGCCGCGCCTCGCGCCGGTGCGCGCGCCGCCCAACGCACGAAGGCACGCCCGCGCCGGACCTCCTGAACATCGTCCTGTGCCTCTGTGCCGCCGTGGTTCAAAACCTCTCTTTCTCGCGGCCTGTCAACCTGTTCCGTGTTCGTGTCGCAGCTGTTGTCGCGCGCGTTCACCAGCGTCAGGTTGCGGAACGTGCTGTTGACCGCGCAGGGGCCCCCAGCCGCCGACGACCTGCTCCCGCGTCGGGTCCTGTGTCGGCGCCTGACACCTTCGCTCGGCGCTTCCCCGCGGTGGCACGCTGGTCACTACCGTGAGCCGACGGGCTAAGCTGCGCGACGAAGGAGCCTGCACCGTGCGAACCTCATGCTTCCTCCTGCCCCTGTTCCTCGCGGCATGCGCCCCGAGCAACGCCACGACGGCTGGGCCCTCTGCCACCTCGCCGCCGACGCCCGGCGCGTCGCGCTCCGACGCTGCCCCGGATCCAGCGACGGCGGCCCCAGCGCGCCTCGCCGCGCGCGGTTTCGGCGGATCCGGCCCCCCTCCGGCCCCGGACCGTGCGGCGGAGAGCGCGGAGGGGCCGCAGCCGAGCTCGCCGTCGCCCGAGCAGGCCAGGCTCCTCGCCGCGAGCAGCAACGCCTTCGCGATGGATCTCTACGCCCGGCTGCGTACGCAGCGGGGCAATCTCGCCGTATCACCGGCCAGCCTCAGCCTGGCCCTGGCCATGACGTGGGCGGGCGCGAAGGGCGCGACCGCGGTGGAGATGGCCAGCGTTCTCCATTTCTCCGCCGATCAAGCGCAGGTGCTCGACGGCGCGAGCCGCCAGCTCTCGGCCTGGCATGATCGGCGGCAGACCGCGTACACGCTGCGCGCATCGAACCGACTCTTCGGCGAGCAGCGCTATCCGTTCGCGCCGTCGTTCATCAGGAAGACCGGCGAGGCCTTCAGCGCGCCGCTCGAGCCCACGGATTTCGTGGGCGCGGCCGAGGCGAGCCGCGCGCGCATCAACGCCTGGGTGGCGAAAGAGACGAACGACCGCATCAAGGACATCATCCCGCGGGGGGGCGTCGACGGGCAGACGCTCCTCGTCCTGGTCAACGCGATCTACTTCCGGGGCACCTGGGCGTCCTCGTTCTCGGAGCGCGAGACCCGCGCGGCGCCGTTCTTCGCGACGCCGCAGCGTCCGAAGGACGTGCCGACCATGCACCAGGAAGCGAGCTTCCGCTACGCCGCCGTGGACGGGCTGCGCGTGCTCGAGATACCGTATATCGGCGAAGATCTCGCCATGACCTTCGTCCTGCCCGACGCGAAGGACGGGCTCGACACGCTGGAGCAGAGGCTCACGAGCGACAAGCTCTCGTCCTGGATCGCTGCCACCTGGCACGGGCGCGTGCGCGTCTGGATCCCTCGCTTCGAGATCGACGCCAGCGAGCCGCTCGCGCTGAGCAAGCATCTCATCGGCCTCGGGATGAAGCGCGCGTTCGACCCGATGCAGGCGGATTTCACCGGTATGTCGAGCTCGCCTGGCCTCGGCGGTCGGCTGTTCATCGACAACGTCTTCCACAAGGTCTTCGTCAAGGTCGATGAGAAGGGCACCGAGGCGGCGGCGGCGAGCGCGGTGGGGATCCGCGCGATCTCCGCCTCCACAGCGCCTCCGTCCGAGTTTCGCGCCGATCACCCGTTTCTGTTCTTCCTCCGCGATCTGCGCTCCGGGATGATCCTGTTCATGGGCCGCGTGGCCAACCCAGCAGGGGCGTGAAGGCCCGGCGGGGTCAGGCCGCGGGGCCCCCGTACCGCGGTATTGTATCGCGGCCCTCGTCCTGGCATGCTGTGTGAGATCGTGAGGCTGGCGTCGCCGGCGCCGCCGAGCGCCGGCTCGCGGGCGGCGAATCCACCGGGAGAGGGCCCTTGCCGAGCAAACCGAAGGAACAACCAGAATCCGCGCTTCCGAAGGGCATCGGGAAGCCGGCGACTCGAGCGCTCGCCGCTGCTGGCGTCACTCGCCTCGACCAGGTCACCCGGTTCTCGGAGGCCGAGCTCCTGGCGATTCATGGCGTGGGACCGAAGGCGGTCGGAGTCATCAAGGCCGCGCTCGAGACCCAGGGAAAGTCTCTCGCCAGCGGCGGGTAGCCGTCGTCGACCAGGCGCGGCACGACGCTGCGCCCGGCTCCGGCGAGCGGCTACCTTGATCCGGCGCCGGGCCGCCGGGGCAGCTCAGTCGTCGCCGCTGACGCGATGGTTGATGTACCTCCCCGCCAGCTTGCCGAGCTGGCGCGCCGCGTCCCGCGCGCGCCCTCCGGTCGATGGGTTGAACAACGTCGCTGGCGACGCCGCCTCGATCAGGATCTCGTCGAGCACCCTCCCGGCCGGGTCGGTGATCTGCACCGTCGCTTTGAGGTGCGTGGCCATGTTGAAGACTCCGGTGAAGACGCCGGGCTCGTAGAACGTCACGTTCGCGCGGACGAAGAACGGCGCGTCGGCCGCGCTGATCGCCTTGACGACGATGGCGTCCTCCGACGCTGCCTCGGCCATGAGGGCCTCCGTGAACTGCTCGTTGATCCCCGCCTTGTCCTCCTGCCAGCTCTGCCGCTGCTCGGCGTCCTTCTCCGCCATCCAGTCGGCCTCGGAGACGTCGCCGACCTCGAGGGCGAGGAACGCCACCGGGACGACAGCGAGGCGCCCCTTGCCGTAGAACGGGTTCGGCACAGCCTGACGGGTGGTCTTCCAGGGATGCCCGCACGCGGCGAGCAGGGGAGTCAGACAGAGCAACAGGATCCAGAGCGCATGTCGACGGTGCACGGAGGGTCTCCTTCTCAGGCGGCGCGCGGGCGCGCGGACGCACGATGCCGCGATGCTAGCGGCAAGCGACGCCGGCGGCGCAAGAAAGCGCGCGCCGCCCGCGAGCGTGGGCGCGGCGACGAACCTGGGCCGGGCCGCGGCCCCGGGAGCGGCTCACGCCGGGACGCACGTCCCGCCCGCAGCGCAGACGCAGCACTCTCCGCACCCGCCGTTGTTCACGCAGTCGACGCAACGGCCCGCGCCGTCGCACTGATCCTGCAGCGTGTTGCACAAGGTCCCTGCCGGCACGGGCCCCTCCGCGCAGAGGCCGTTCTCGCAGGTGTGTCGGTAGCACTCCGTCGAGGCGCCGCAGTCGAGGTCGCGCGCGCACTGGCTCGGCACGCACTGGCCGGCGTCGTCGCAGCTTCCCCCCGGGCACGGCCCTGGCACGGGCGAGTGCAGGGGCGCTGTCCCGTCGCAGGTGTCCGACGTGCACGGGTTGCCGTCGTCCCCGGGCTCGTCGGCGGCGACCACGACCTGGGCGCCGCGGCCATCGCAGACGATGCGCTGGCAGTCGCCCGCTGCCGGCGCGATCTCGGTATCTTCCGGCAGCGGCGCCGCGCCGCACCTGCCGTCGACGCACGCCGGGATCTGGCACGGCTCCGCCGGGGCCGGGCAATCCGACGACACCGTGCAGCTTGCGCCGGAACCGGTGCTCGAAGCGCTGTCGCTGCTCGCGCCGCCCCCGCCGGCGCCGCCTGTCCCGCCGGCGCCGCCTGTCCCGCCGGCGCCGCCTGTCCCGCCCGCGCCGCCCGGGCCCCCGTTGACGAAGCTGCGTTGCTCGACCCCGCATCCAGCGAGCGCGGCAACCAGGAGGAGCCGCAGGAGAGCCGGCCGCATGCCGCCGGCGCGGTGACGCGGACCCGATGCAAAGGCGGAAAACGATGCCATGGGCCGCATCATAAAGCAGAGCCGCCCGACGGCTAAGCTCGCGACCGCCGGCACGACCGCACCTGCGACCCTTGACAACAAAAGTTGTCAATCTAGGATGGTCGATGTGCTGGACGTTGAGGTCATCGAGGACCCTGCCGCGGCGGTCGTCGCGCTCGACCCGGTCCGGAGCCGGTTGCTCTCGGAGCTGGCGCTGCCGGCCTCCGCCGCAAACCTCGCGGAGCGGGTGGGCCTGGCGCGCCAGAAGGTCACCTATCACCTGCGCGCGCTCGAAGCGCATCAGCTGGTGCGGGCGGCGGGCGAGCGCAAATGGGGCGGCCTGACGGAGCGCCTGTTCGTGGCGACCGCGAGCGCCTATGTCGTATCGCCGGGAGCGCTGGGGGCTGTCGCCGCGGATCCACGGCGGACCGTGGATCGCCTCTCCGCGAGCTACCTCATCGCGCTCGCCGCGCGCGTCGTTCGCGAGGTCGGCGGGCTGTGGCGCCGCGCGCTCGACGCCAAGAAGCGGCTGGCGACGCTCTCGATCGACACGGAGATCCGGTTCGCCTCGGCCGCGGAGCGCGCCGCCTTCACCGCCGATCTCGGCGAGGCGATCACCGCGCTCGTGGCGCGATACCACGACGCGAACGCCGCCGGCGGGCGCGACCACCGCCTGCTCGTGATGGCTTATCCGAAGCCGAGCGATGAACCGAAAGAGGAGAAGACATGCCGATAAGGAGCGACGCACAAAAACGCTGGGTCGAGCTCGAGTTCCTGGTGCCCGGGACGCCGGAGCAGGTGTGGCACGCCATCGCGACGGGCCCCGGCATCAGCGCCTGGTTCGCGCCGACCACCGTGGACGAACGCGCCGGCGGGAAGGTCGAGTTCACCTTCGGCGAGGGCGTGTCGTCCTCGGGGACGATCACGACGTGGGAGCCGCCGACGCGCCTCGTTTACGAGGAGCACGGCTGGAGCGAGGACGCGCCGCCCCTCGCGTCGGAGTTCGTCATCGCCAGCCGCTCGGGCGACAGGTGCGTCGTGCGGCTCGTGCACAGCCTGTTCTCGACAAGCGACTCCTGGGACGACGAGATCGAGGGGTTCGAGAGCGGCTGGCCCGGCTTCTTCCAGATCCTGCGCCTGTACCTGCGTCACTTCGCCGGCCAGAACGCCGCCGCCGCGCGCGCGCTGCGCGCAGCCCCTGGCACGCACGCCGAGGTCTGGAAGCAGCTCGCCACCGCGCTCGGCGTCCACGGCCCCAACCTGGGTGAGCGACGGTCGGCGCCGGCAGGTGCCCCGCCGCTCGCCGGCACCATCGAGCACGTCCAGCAAGGCGACGAGACCTGTGAGGTCCTGTTGCGTCTCGAGCAGCCGGCGCAGGGCATCGCGCTCCTCGGGAGCTACCGCTTGGAGGACAAGGCGCGCGTCGCCGTCTGCCTGTTCTTCTACGGCGATCGAGCGGCCGAGCTCGCCGCGGAGCTCGAGCCACGATGGCGCGCCTGGCTGGAAGCTCGCTTTCCGGCGGACGCCGAGCAGAAGGCGAACGCGTAGTTGCCACTCTGGCAAGGCCGGCCGGCGATCCACCCGGCCCGAGTGCCAGAGTGGCGCGCAAGCCCGCTGCGCGCGCGCAGCGCCGCGGCGATCGAGGCGCTCGCCGTCTGGCACGACGCTCGCTAGCGCGGCCGTGGGCTTATGGGATCCGACATGTTCCTGAAGCGGTATCGGGGCGTGGCATTCTGCCTGATGATCGCGCTGGCTGCCTATTTGCAGGCGGCGGGCATCGGGCACCTCGTCGCATGGAGCATCGCCTCCTCGCCGTCGCCGCGCGCGCCGACCGCTCTCGGGACGCCGCCTGCGGCGCGCCTCGAACAGGTCCACGCCACGAGCGCGGCGTTGATCCTGTCGCGCAACCCCTTCGACTCGGTCACGGGCCCGCTCGACGGCAAGGCGACAAGCCCGGTCAGGCCCGAGGTGCTGGCGGAGAACAAGGACCCCTACGAAGACCCGGCGTGCGACGCCACCCGGGCGCTGCTCATCGTTCGAGCGGACGATGCGTCGTGGTCTCTCGCCGCGATGACCGGCTCGGACGGCAAGACGATCCTGCGTCGCCAGGGGGATGAGGTCAGCGGGAAAACGGTTCACACGGTGGGGTGGGATCGGGTCTGGCTCACGACCGGCGGCGCGCGATGCCAGGCCGTCCTCGGTGGCAAGCCGGCGCCCGCGGGCGCCCCGGGAGCCCCGCCTTCGCCGGAGCCGGCCCCGTCCGGCGCTGCGCGGAGGCCGGCCGCGTCCACGGTTCCGCCCGAGATCGCGTCGAAGATCCGCAAGATCAGCGATACAGAGTTCCGCGTGGAGCGCAGCGCCGTCGGCGCGATCCTGGAGAAGCAGTCCGATCTGATGCGCTCGGTGCGCATCGCGCCGGAGCCGGGAGGCGTCAAGCTCGCCCGGATCCGCGGCGGCTCGCTGCTCGAGATGCTCGGCCTGAAGACTGGTGACAAGCTGGCCAGCATCAACGGGTTCGAGCTGAGCGACGTGTCCAAGGCGCTCGAGGCCTATGCGCGGCTCGGCGCCGCCGACCACATCGCGCTGAGCATCACCCGCGACGGGAAGCCGATGACGATCGACGTCCATATCGATTGAGCGCACGCCGGCGATCTCTTGAGATCTCGGGCTAATCGTTGATCCAGTAGCGATAGCCGTTGGTGCGGAAGGGCACGGCGAGCTCGCGGCAGATCTCGGCGATGACATCGGGGGTGAAGAAGTAGTTACGGATGCGGGCGAGGTGATCGCCGTCGGTCTCGACGGTCCAGACGGTGCGCACCGCGGGGCCGGTGTCGTGATCGAACCAGAAGAGCAGCAACAGCGCGCCGCGATGCTCGCGCACCTCGCAGCGCGGCGGGCCGCCGAGGTAGCCGACCAGGTGCCGGGCATCGACCCCACCGGCTTCGGTGGTCGTGATCGGCGAGAGGCTGCCGACGAACGACCCGGTGTGCGGATCGGCCGGGGGCTCGCGCCCGTACTCGGTGACCACACCGACGATCTCGGTGATCGAGCTGTCGAGGAGCAGCGAGGTCAGGGCCGGCAGGTCGCGGGCGTTGAAGGCGGCGCAGAAGGCGTCGAGCACGCCCGGCGCGGGTGTCCGGGGCTCGTCGGCCTCGGGCGCCACAAGCTTGCCGCGGCCGCGGTGCAGCGCCGCCTTGACCGCGCCGACCGAGGTCGAGAGCGCCGCGGCGACCTCCTCGAGTGAGAGATCGAACACGTCCTTCAGCACCACCGCCCCGCGCTCCTGGGGCGACAGGTGCGCGACAAGGGTGCCGGCGGCCTCCCGTGACGCCCGCGGCTCGTCCGGGGCTTGGCCCGGCGCCGGGCGCGCCGCCGGCGGCTCGGCGAGCGCGTCGCGCTCGAGCCGCCGCCGCCGGGCGCGGTCGATCCACAGGTTCGACGCCACCCGGAACAGCCAGGCGCGTGGGTTGGGCAGCTCGTGAAAGAGCGTGCCGAGGGTGACGAAGCCGCGGGCCATCGTGTCCTGCACCAGGTCCTCGGCGTCCCATGGACTCTGGGTCAGGTAGCGGCAGTAGCGGTACAGCTCGGGCCGGAGCGGCTCGAACACATCGAGGAACCGCTGCCACGATGCCTTGACGTCGTCGCTCAGCCCGCGGAGGTCGCCCGGCTCCTGGCTCATGCCCAGACCGGCTCGTAGCACAGGACCGACAGCCCGCCGCCCAGGTTCTGGGTCCGGATCTGCCGCAGCGCGAGGCGCCTGTCGCGGCGCGCGAACAGCGGCGTGCCGCCGCCGAGCACCACCGGGTGCACCACCAGACGGAGCTCGTCGACAAGGCGGTGCTCGATCAGGGTCGACACGAGGGCCGCGCCGGCCCACGCGACGATCGGCTTGCCGGGCTGCCGCTTGAGCGCGGCGATCTCCTCGGGGTCACGGGCCACGCGGGTGTTGGCCCACGCGGCGTGCGCCAGGGTCCGCGACAGCACCACCTTGGGCAGGGCGTTCATCTTGCGCGCGAACGAAAGGTCCTGCGGCGAGCGCGGGTGAGCCTCGGCGTCGGGCCAGTACTGGAGCATCAGCTCGTAGGAGGCGCGGCCGTACACGGCCAGGCCGACGGAGTCGATCATCTCGTCGCAGTACCGCTCGAACTGCGGGTTGCCGTCCTGGAACCAGTCCAGCTCGCGGTTCGGCCCCTCGATGTAGCCGTCGAGCGAGGTGATCATGGAGACGTAGAGGCGTCGTTCGGTCGGGGTTGTCGTCGTCATGGCCCACCAACGAACGGCGCGGCCGGCAGGATACGGGGGGACAGCAAAAATTCTTGGGGGAGGCCACCGCGAGCGCAGTCGGACCCACACTCACCCGGCGACCGACGGCCCGTCTCCGAGCTCCCCTGAACGGCCCGGGCGCGCGCGCGCCGCGAAGCTCGCGGCGGCTCGGGCGAACGCCCGCACGAGGGGGTGGACCGTTCCCTGGAATGCCGAGAGCTCCGGCTGGAACAGCGTCGCCACGAAGAACGGATGATCCCCGAGCTCGACGGCCCGCACGGCGCCCTCCTCGTCCCGGGCCACGACGCGGAGAGGTGACGCCTCGATCAACCCCATGTACGCCGGGTTCACGCCGTAATTGCAGTGGTATCCCTCCTCGGCCTTGCGCGCTTCGTACGCTCCGGCAACGAGCGACCCTTCCACGAAGTGCACCCGCCCCCGCGCGCCCACCAGGGAGCACGCGAGTCGATGAATCACCGGAACGCTCGCCGAGGGGCTCGTCTCGGCGTGATCCGCCTCGTACACGCCGGCCACGTTGCGCGCGACCTCGATGATCGTGTGCTGGAAGCCGCCACACGTCCCGAGAAACGGACGCGCCTGCTCCCGCGCAAACCGGATCGCGGCGAGCGCGCCCTCCATGCTCACGTAGGGGCTGCCTGGAACACACCAGAGGCCATCGAAGGCCGAGAGCAGCTCGACCCCCGACGCGGCCAGGCGGTCTGTCGGCAGCCATTCGAGCTCAGCCCGAGGCCCACCGTCCCCCGCGATCAGCTCGACGGCGCGGGGTATGGCCTCGTGCGCGCGGACCTCGTCGCTCCTGTCTCCGATCAGGCCAATATGGATCATGGTCGCCACGCGAGGCTCCTTTCAGTCCTTGTGCGAGTGGGCGTTCGCGATGAGCTGCTCGTAAAGGTACGACGCGAGGAACCGATGCGCCTCCGGAGAAGGGCACGCATCAGTGATGCCCCATCCCGAGGCC
Organism: Sorangium sp.; assembly: GCA_025924095.1. Classification (GTDB taxonomy): domain Bacteria; phylum Myxococcota_A; class Polyangia; order Polyangiales; family Polyangiaceae; genus Sorangium. The sequence goes on along the minus strand of JAICEP010000266.1, from coordinate 331 downwards.
CACGATCGTCGGGTGAAGTCCCCTCCCCAGAGCCGCCTGATACACTCGCTCGGCCTCGATTTTGGCCCTCAGATCAGGATCTTACGCCGCGCGGATTGCATCGATCGCAGCGCCTCGCCACTCGTCATTCTGCGTTCCGGCGGCGAAGCGCAGAAGTACCTCCGTGATCGAAGGGCGCGCGTGGTCGCTCAGGTAGAAGAGGACGGCCATCACGCGCCAATGTGGCCAATCAGTCCCCTTGACGAGCCGTACTGCTAGAAGATCGACGACCCGCGCGCCGAAGTGCTGCGTCAGATACGCAGCGACGCCGAGCGGTGATGGGTTGCCTATC
>JAICEP010000265.1 GCA_025924095.1 Sorangium sp. | reverse complement strand
GCCGCTCGGCGGGCTCGATCCAGCGACCGACGCGGCGCTGTCGGCCGCGCTGGACGCGCTCATGGCCCGCGTCGTCGCGCCGAGCGCGGCCGATCGGCTGCCGCTCGTGCGCGCGCTCGAGCTGCTGTCGGAGCTCGACGCCGCCGCGTTCGCGCGCGCGGTGCGCGACACCTGGAAGGCCCCACCCGCGGCCTCGCCGGCCGCCGGCGCGCTCGCGCTCCTGAAGCGGCAGCTCGAGGAGCTCGGCGACCCGGAGCTCGGCCTCCGGCTCGGCGCGCTGCTCGTCGATCGGCCGCACCACGGCTCGATGAGCGCCGAGGCCGGGTGGGCGCTGCGATGGAAAGCGCTCTCGCCCTACCTCGAGGCGCACCTCGCCCGCAACGGGCGGTCGCTCGAGGAGCACCTCGCGAGCCTCGACGCAGGCAGCGACCCGCACGTCGCGCAGCGCATCGCCCGGATGCGCGCGGCGTGAGCTGCGCGCGCGTCCGGCTCGCCGCCCGCGCCCCGTGAGCGCCGCCTCGAGCCGGTGCGCGCGGCGCGCGGCGCAGACGTGGGCGGATACGCCACACCGAGGGTCACCGCACCGAGGCGGCGGCGCATCCGTCATCGCCGGATCGACTCGTCCTTGACCTGATCCGCAGGGATCGCGATTCTCTCAGCCCATCCCGCAGCGCGAGGGCGACTTGGCGAGCTCACCGAACCCGATCGACATCGCGAACGTCAAGCAGCTCGCCGCGAGCGGCTCGCCCGCCCTGGCCGAGATCCTCGAGGACTACCTCGATCAGCCGGATCCCACGCCGGAGGCGCCGCCCCGCGAGGGCGCGCTCACCTTCGCGGCGTTCCTGCGGCTGCTCTCGATCGCGCAGGGCATGGGCACCCCCGCGCAGCGGCGCGAGCAGGCGACCGACGCGTGGAAGCGCTTCCTCGCGCAGGTCGACGCCGCGCCGCCGCCGCGCCTCGAGCTCGCCGACCTGCTCGTCCGCATCTACGAGGAAGGCACCGACGCCGGGCGCAGCGCGCTGTGCGACGCCGCCAGGAGCGCGCCGCTGGTCTTCGGCGCGTGGGGCGGGCTCAAGCGCATCTACAAGCTGGCCGAGGCGCGCCTCGACGCGGAGCTCTTCGGCGCGCTCGCCTACCGCTTCGACGCCGAGCTCTCGCGCGGCGGGCGGCGCGAGGTCTCGCGCGGGACGCTGATCTACATGCGCCGCCGCGCGTGGCGCTTCCTGCGCGAGCTCGGCCGGAGCATGCCGCAGCTCTACCCGCAGTTCGCGGTCGAGGTCCTCCGCCACTACCCGCCGGACACGGCGTTCCGCGGCCTCTGGGTCGCGAACCACATCTGGGCGCACGGCACGGGCAAGTACGACGGGCGCTCGTTCCACGGCGGCGTCCCGCCGAGCGACATGGTGAAGCACCGCGCCTTCGGCGATGCGTGGAAGCGATCGCCCGATCCGCTGATGCTCCTCCTCTCCACGTGCCAGGCCGATCCTCCGGCCAGGTTCGCGATCCAGGGGCTCAGGAAGGACTTCGCCGAGGCGCTGCGGAGCGTCACGCCCGCGTGGCTCGCGCGCCTCGCGACCCGGCCGCTCGCGAGCGCGCACGACTTCCTCATCGAGACGCTGCTCGGCTCGCCGGAGCTCCACCAGAGCAAGCTGCGGAGCCTCGGGCTGCACGACGCCGCGCTCGCGCTGCTCGACTCCCCGAGCGCGAAGGCGCGCGTGTTCGCCATCGAGTACGCCCGCGCGCACGCGACGGACCTCGACCCGGAGCGCCTCGACGCGCTGCTCGCCTCCGAGCACAAGGACACGCGCGCGTTCGCGGCGTCGGCGCTGCAGGGCAGGAGCCCGCGCGCGCTCGGCCACGCGCTCCTCGGGCGGCTGCTCGAGCGCAGCGAGACCGAGGCCTGGGCCGCCAAGGCGCTGAGCGAGAGCTTCGACCGCGCGGAGCTGCCCGAGCCCTTCCTCGTCGACAGGATCTACGGCGAGGGCGCGCAGAAGCGGTGGGCCGCCGCCTACTTCAAGGCGAAGTACAGGCCCGGCGAGCTCGGGGCGGCCTTCTGGATCCGCGTGCTCGACGACCCGCGCCACGAGGACGACGACCGCGCGACGGCGATGGCGCTCGACGCGCTCGGCAAGCACCCGGTCGCGACGATCGGGACGCCGTGGCTGCTCGGCGCGCTCACGCGCAAGCGCATCGGGCCCACCGTCGCGACCTGGCTCCAGAAGGCCGACGCCCTGCCCGACCTGACCGCCGAGGGCGTGGAGCGCCTGAAGGGCCTCGTCTTCAGCGCCGAGACGCGCGGGGTCGCGCTGGAGGTGCTCGGCAACCCGAAGATCGTGACCCCGCGGCAGCTCACCCTGCCCTGGCTGCTCGCGCTCGCGCGGCGCGCGGACCCCACGCTGAACGGCTTCGCCCGACGGTACCTCCTCGCGCACATGAAGCCGCAGGACTTCGACGCGGGGCACGACCCGAGCGGCCGCGGCGACCGCGAGGCGGGCACCGCGAGGCTGTTCGCGCTCGCGCTCGGCGAGAAGGAGCCCGAGCCGATGCGCGCGTTCGCGCAGACCTACCTGCGCTGCCACCACCCGGCGCTCGGGCCCGAGCAGGGCGAGGCCAAGGAGCTCGACCTGAAGCCGGCGCTGAAGCGCGCGGCGTTCACCGCCGAGCGGATCTGGCCCGCGCTCCTCGACAAGCGGGACGACGTCCGGCGCTTCGCCGCGCTGATCACGCGCGCGGAGCTGCGGGCGTGGGGCTACCAGACCCGCGTCTACGAGCTCGCCCACAGCGACGCGAAGGAGGTGCGCAATATCGCCTTCGACGCGCTCCGCAAGGCCGGCGATCCGTCGGCCGATCCGGCGATGACGCTCACGATCGAGGAGCTCGATCCGGCGCAGGTCTTCGCGCTCACCGAGAGCCTGAAGAAGAGCGCGCGCGAGCTCGGCCTGTCGCTCATCCTCAAGCACTACGCGCGCATCGGGGGCCCGGAGCGCCTCGGCTGGCTGATGCAGAGCGCCGACCGCGAGGTGCGCCTCTTCGCGGTGCGGATGCTCTGGGAGAAGCACCGGCCGCGCGATCTGCCGCCGGGCTGGCAGCCGCGCGGCGCGCGCGGGAAGGAGCAGCCGCGCCCGGAGGCCGAGGCGCCCGAGGACGCAGGGCGGTTCGCGGACGTCGAGGCGCTCCGGACCTTCCTGCGGTACGTGCTCGCCGGCATCCCGGCCGGGAGATCGCCGGAGCCGGGCGACGACGCGGGCCCGCGGAGGCGCCTCTCCGCGAGCGAGGCCAAGCGGCACGTGATCGAGATCGTGCGGGATCTCGCGGTCGAGGACGCGGCGTTCGCGGCGCTCGTCGCCCCGGTCATCGCCGAGTTCACCGGCTCGATCGCGAAGGGCGAGTGGCAGGCCTGCCTGGCCGCGCTCATGCGGCTCCGGCGCGCGCACCCGGGGCTCGCGATCGAGGGCCTCGCCCCGTTGGGCGCCGGACAGGAGCGCACATGAGCCACGCGATCGGTCACTACGAGAAGGTCCGCGCGCTCGCCGTCGGCCCGCGGCTCCTCGCGGTCGGCGGGGTGCGCGCGCCGGCGCCGGGCGGGGCGCGCGGGACGCCGACTGCGCCGTCGCCCGCCGGCGCGAGCCAGGTGACGCTGTTCGATCACGCCGCGAACAAGCCGGTGCGCTCGATCCAGGTGCCGGCGCACGTGCTCTGCCTCGCGTTCGCGGGCGACCTGCTCGCCGCGGCGTGCTCCGACGGCGCGCTGCGCCTCGTCGCGGGCGGCGCCACGGAGGCGCAGGCGCTCGACGCGCACCCGGGCGGCGCCACGGCGGTCGCGGCGGCGCCGGGCGGCGCGCGCCTCGCGACCGTCGGCGCCGACGGCGCGCTGCGCATCTGGCGCGGCGGCGAGGGCGTTGGGTCCCCTGCCCCGGCGGCCGAGACCGCGTCGTTCGCGCTCTCGACGGCGCCGCTCCGCGCCGTCGCGTTCGACCCTGCCGGCGAGAGGGTCGCGGCCGCGGGCGACGACGGCGTCGTCCGCGTGATCACGCTGTCGACCGGCGCCCGCCGCGACATGCCCGGCCACGACGGGCCGGTCGCGGCGCTCGCGTTCACGCCGCGCGACGGGCGGCTCGCGTCGGGCGGCGACGACGGCACCGTGCGGCTCTGGTACCTCGTCGGCGACGTCGAGTGCGAGGTGCGCGGCGCGGACGGGAGCGGGCACGCGGGCGGCGTCCGCGCGCTGCTGTGCCTGCCCACCCCGCCGCCGCAGGAGGACGGCAAGGAGGCCGGCGACCGCCTGCTGTCCGCGGGCGCGGACGGCGCGATCCGCATCCTCCGGCTCGAGGACCGGCGCAAGCCGCGCACGCTGGAGACGAGCGCGCTGGCGCTCCACGCGCTCGCGTTCGCGCCGCCCGCCGCGAGCGCCTCCGCGCGCAAAGGGTCGCGCGCAGCCGCGGGCCGCGGCGCAACGGACGCGAAGGACGCGAAGGACGGGCTCGGCGCCCTCTTCGCCGCCGGAGACGGGCGCACCGTGTGGCGCTTCCCGATCGACCCGGCAGGCGCGCCCGCGGACGGCGCCACCGAGCTCGCGCACGGCTTCGATGTCCTCGCCCAGGCGCTCTCCGGGGCGCGCCCGGCCCGCGAGGCCGCCGTCAAGACGCTCGCGGCGCTCGACGAGCCCGAGGCGCTCGAGGCCGCGGCGCGCGCGCTCCGGTCGGACCGCGACGCCGAGGTGCGCGCGCTCGCCGCCCGCGAGCTCGGGGCGCACGGGCGCCGCGGCGCGCGCGCGAAGCTCCGCGAGGCGCTCGACGACGAGCACGCGACCGTCCGCCTGGCCGCGCTGGAGGCGCTCCGCGCGATCGACCGCGACGCGCCGCTCACCCCGCTCCGGGCAGGGCTCGAGGCCCGCGCCGCGGACGTCCAGCGCCGGGCGCTCGTCGAGCTCGGGGCGCTCCACGGCAGCTCGCCGCTCATCCCGGGCCTCATCGCCGACAAGCTCGCCGGCCGCGACGCGTCGGTGCGGCTCACGGCGCTCGATCAGCTCCAGAAGCTCCACCCGGACGGCCCGGAGCCGCTGCGCGCCGCGTTCGAGCGCGGCCCGGCCGACCTCCGGGTCGAGGCGCTCATCCGCGCCGCGCTCGCCGGGTGGCTCTCGGCGCCGGCGTTCGCGCCGATCGCGGCGCGCGCGCTCGACGACGAGGACGCCGAGGTGCGCCGCATCGCGTTCGCGGCGAAGGTGATCGAGCGGCGGGCGCTCGCCCACGCGCTCGAGGCGCGCGACGAGGACCTCGGCCGCGCCGCGCTCGACATCGCGCGGCGGGCGGCCGAGGTGCTGCGGCGCGCCCGCGAGGGCGGCGAGGAGCCGCCGGCGCAGGACGCGAAGGCCAAGGCGAAGGCGCCCGACGAGGCGCTCCTCCAGGCCGCGCGCGCCCGGATCCCCGGCGTGGGGAGCCCGGGCGCCGAGCCCGCCGAGGCCGACCTCGAGCCGCTGCTCACCGCGATGGCGTGCCGCACGCCGGACACGGCGGTGCGGGGCGCGCGCGGGCTCGCGCAGCTCGGCGACACGCGCGCCCTCGGCGCGCTGCTGCAGCTCACGCGCGAGCAGGACCCGTCGCTGCGCCAGAAGGCGGCGACCGCGCTCGCCGAGCTCCGGGACACCCGCGCCGAGAAGCGGCTCATCTGGATGCTCGACGACGCGGACGGGGCGGTGCGCGCCGCCGCGCTCGAGGCCTACGCGCGGCTCGAGCCGTCGACCCCGCTCGCCGTGGCCGAGGCGTCGCTCCGCTCGTCGCAGGAGGACATCCGCGTCCGCGGCCTCGACCGGCTTGTCGCGCTCGCCGGCGAGGGCAAGGGACCGAGGCCCCCCGAGGCCGAGGCGCTGCTCGCCGACGCGATCGAGGACGAGTCGCCCAAGGTCCGCCGCGAGGCGTTCCGGACGCTCTGGTCGTGGCACGCCTCGGATCCGCAGAAGGCGCTCGACCGCGCCCAGCTCGCGCGCTTCCCCGACCTGCGCCTGCGCGCCGTCGAGGAGCTCAAGGCGCACGGCGAGCAGCCGTGGGCGCTGGAGCGGCTGCACGCGGCGATCGGCGATCGCGACGACGGCGTGGCCCAGGCCGCGTACGAGGCGGTCGTCAAGCTGCGCGGCAAGGACGCCGTGGAGCCGCACCTCGCCGCGATGGCGTCGACCCACCCGTCGGTCCGGGAGAGCGGCGCGCGCGGGGCCGCGCGCGCGCCGGCGGGCGACGCCGCGCGCAGCGCCCTGAGCCGCCTGCTCGAGGACGACCACCCGGGGCCGCGCACCGCCGCGATCGAGGCGCTCGACAAGCTCCTGCCCGGCGAGGCGGGGCCGCTCCACATCGGCCTCCAGTCGAGCTACCTCGACCTCCGGGTGCGCGCGGCCGAGCTCTGCGCCGCGCGGCGCGACGAGCAGCTCATCAACCCGATGCGGGCGCTCCTCGCCGACAAATCCCTCTTCAACGCGGGTCGGGGATCCGCGTTCGCGGTCCCCTCCACGGAGCTCCCGATCCAGCTCCTCGGCCCGCTCCGCGCCCGCGCCGCGAGCGCGCTCGCGACGCTCGGCTCGCCGCGGCTCGTCAAGTACTTCGCCACCGAGCTGCTCAAGGACGACTACCCCGACGTGCGCGAGCAGGCGGCGCGCGGGCTCGCGATGGCCGCCCGCCGCGGCGAGGAGGGCTACCTGCTCGACGCCATGGGCCACGCCGACGTCGCCGTGCGGTCGTGGGCCGCCGACGGGCTCGCGCGGCTCGGCGACGTGCGGGCGCTGCCGGTGCTCACGGGCACGCTGCGCCACGAGCACCCGCCCATCCGCATCGCGACGATCATGTCGTTCGCGGCGCTCGGGCCCGAGGGCTACGGGGGCATGCTGCAGGGCCTCGAGGACAGCTCGCGCGAGGTCCAGGAGATCGTCTTCGCGATCGTGCTCGCGCGCGACCTCCGGGCCTTCCGCCGCGGCGATCCGCCGGATCTCCTGACGAGCGCGCTCTCGTCGCAGCGCTCCGACGTGCGCTTCGCCGCGGCGCGCGCGCTGGAGCTCCGCACCGATCCGGAGGCGTACCTCGCCCACCTCATCGAGGTGCTGATGCCCCCGCGCCCCGACGCCGCGGCGCAGCCGGACCGGGATCGCGACGGCGCGGGCGAGGGCGACAAGCCCGCCGGCATGAAGGAGTGGCCGCCCGAGGTCGCGCGCGGCCGCGTCCTCGTCGGGCTCGCCGAGGCGCTCGCCGGCGACAACCCCGAGCAGCGGTACGCCGCCGCGCAGGTGCTCCGCATCCGCCGCAAGCCGGTCGACTACTTCCGCGAGGCGAAGCGGGTGGCCGCGCTGCGCCCCGCGGGCGCGCCCGTCGTGGCGGACACGACCCCGCGCGCCGCGGAGGAGACCGACACGAAGCCGGCGAAGGGGTGGCTCCGCCGCCTCTTCGCGCAGCCCGGGCAGAAGCAGGGCGCCAAGCCGGGCGACGACGCGGTCCCGGAGAGCGAGCAGCGGCGGCTGCGCTGGCTCGCGTTCGGCGCGTACATGGGCCTCCTCAGGCAGGTCTCGCCGGGCGACGACGAGGCGCACCGGACCCGCCGCGACGCCATCGACCGCATCGTCGACGTCTGCGCCAGGGGGCACGTCAGCAGCACGGCGGCGATCCCGCCGCTCGTCCGGGCGCTCGACGACCCGCACCACCTCGTCCGCAGGGCGGCCTTCGCGGGGCTCAAGGCGCTCTTCCCGGAGGGGGCGAGCGAGCCGCTCGCGCTCGGGCTCGCGTCGGCGTCGGCCGACGTCGCGCGGACCGCGCTCGACGAGATCGCGGCGCGCGGCGACGGCGCCCGCCCCGAGATCGTGCGCGCGCTGAGCTCGCCGCTGCCCGACGTGCGCCGCTACGCCTTCGAGCTCCTCGAGCGGCTCTGCCCGAAGGGCAGCCTCGATCCGCTGCTCGCGGCGCTCGGCAGCGAGCACGCCGACCTGCGCCTCGGCGTGCTCGAGCGCCTGGCGTCGTCGAGCGATCCGCGCATCGTGCCGGCCCTGTGCCGCGCGATGGAGAGCGATCACGACGACCTCCGCCTGCGCGCGGCGGAGCTCCTCGCCCGCCGCCGCGACGATCGCGCCGTCGACGTGCTCGCGGCGTTCCTGCGCGAGGGCGCCGCCCCGCCGTCGGCGCCGACGACCGCGCGCGCCCGCGAGGCGCTCGTCGCGCTCGCGAGCGGCGCCGCGGTGCGGGCGCTCGCGGCGCGCATGGACGAGGCCGCCGCGCCGGCGGACCGCATCGCCCTGGCGCGCGCCCTCGGGAGCACGCGGAACCCGGAGGCCACGGGCCCCCTCGCGGCGCGCTTCGACGACGAGGCCGCCGAGGTCCGGAGCGCCGCGTTCAAGGCGTGCCTCGAGATCGTCGACCGGGGGCGCGAGCGCGAGAAGCGCGACACGGCGGGCGCGGTCGCGTTCCTGGCCGCCGCCTCGCGCGCGAAGGACCCGGCGCTCCGCCTCGCCGCGGCGCGCGAGCTCGATCTCGGCGACGATCCCGCGCAGAACGACCTGCTCGTCCCGCTCTTCTCGGACCGCGACCTCCCAACGCGCGTCGCGGCCGTCACGTCGTACGCGAAGCGCGTGAAGGGCGATCGACAGGACCCAGCGCCCTCGGGGCCGCTCGAGGCCGTGCTGCGCGCCGGCGCGCGCGAGCTCGTGCTGCCGGCCGCGGAGGGCGTGGCGGCGAGGGGCCTCGCGTCGGCGCTCCTGCCGCTCCTGCTCGTCGTGCGCGCCGGCGAGCCCGGGGAGCGGGAGCGGGCCTTGCTCGCGCTCGGCACGCTCGGCGACGCCCGCGCGCTGGACGAGCTCGAGGCGGTGGCCGCCGGCGGCACCAAGGAGGCGCCGGTCGAGACGAGCATGCAGGCCGCCGCCACCGAGGCGCTCGGCCGCATCGCCCCGAAGCTCGAGAGCGCCGAGCTCCGCCGGCGCGCCTCGGAGCGCGTCGAGCAGGCGCTCCACGCGGACGCCATCGACCTCCGCGAGTCGGCGGCGAGGGGCGCGCGCTGGATCGGCGGCGAGCGCTCCCGCGTGCTGCTGGAGGAGCTCGTCCGCGCCGGCGACACGCCGGATCGGCTCCGCCTCGTCGCGGTGAGCGAGCTCGGCGAGCTCGGCGATCGCGCGGCCGAGCTCGCCCTCGCGCGCGCGCTCGACGCGCGGAGCGCCGAGGTCCGCAAGGGCGCGCGCAAGGCGCTGGAGAAGCTCTTCCCGGGCGAGCGGACGCGCGTCGAGCTCCTCGCGGTCGCGAGCGAGCACGACGACATCGCGAGCCCGGCGGCGAGCTACCTCGCCGCGGAGGCCGACCCGGCCGAGCTCCTGCCGCGGCTCGCGGCGCTCAAGGACGAGGAGCTCCGGCAGCGCCTCGCCATGGGCCTGCTCCGCCGCGGGTCGCTGCCGGCCGCCGCGCTCCTGCGCATGCTCGAGGACGACCGCGCCCCGGCGCGGCAGGAGGCCGCGCGGCTCATCGCCGCCGGCACCGTGGACGGCGATCGCGGGGCGCTCGCCGGGGCGGTCGCCGCCGCGGCGCAGCGCACGGCGGAGCGCTGGTCGGCCGCGCACGGCGACGCGCGCGACGCCGAGGCCGCGGCGTGGCGCGAGCTCCTCTGGGCCGCGGCGCGCGCCGGCGCGACCGCGATGGCGCCCGCGCTGC
>JAICEP010000264.1 GCA_025924095.1 Sorangium sp. | reverse complement strand
GGTGTGCCGCAGCGCTGGCGCGTCGTGAACGCGGCGCGCGCCCACTACTTCCGCTTCGCCGTGCCCGGCCAGCCGCTCGTGCAGATCGGCGGAGACGGGGGCCTCCTGGAGCGCCCGCTGCCGGTGGACGAGGTGACGCTCGTGCCGGGGGAGCGCGCGGAGCTCTACATGCTGCCCGTCGAGGGCGAGTCGGTGGTGCTCCCGCTCCTCGACGCGAACCGATTCCACCTGCCGATCGAGGAGCTGCCCAGGGAGCTCATGCGTCTCGATCTCGTCGACGAGCCTCCGGGGCACGGCGCGCCGCCGCTTCCCGAGCGTCTGACCGAGATTGCGTCGATCGACACCGCGGGCGCGCGAGGACAGGCGGTGGAGTTCATGGAGCAGGGCAGTCCCGACGGATCGGTGCTCGGGATCAACGGCCACACCGACGGCTCGCTCATGCTGCTTGCGGAGACGAACACGGTCGAGGTCTGGACGCTGACCAACACCACCAACTACGATCACCCATTCCACCTGCACGGGTTCTTCTTTCAAGTGCTCGACATCGACGGCGCCGCGCCACCCGTGCGCGCATGGCGCGACACCGTCAACCTCGTGCCTGGAGAGACCGTGCGGATCGCCATCCCGTTCGACGACCGCGCCGGCATGTGGATGTTCCACTGTCACATCCTCGACCACGCGGACATGGGGATGATGGCGATGCTCCACTTGATGCCGTGAACGGCCCCTTCGCGGCCGCTCGAGGCGGTCAGCGCCCCTCGTCACCGCATGCCGACAGGTCCTCCGCGCAGCAGCGGAGCATGGCTGACATGGCGGGGCTCATCACGGCCCCGCGCGCCTCGGCCCGCCCCGCCACCACCGCGCCTTCACGACGAGCACCCCGTACGCGAGCAGGAGCGGGACCACCGCGGGATACGACAGCAGCGCCAGCACCAGAAGGACGCCGTTGACGCCGTCGTCCGCGGTCTCGCCCCGCTCGCGCAACCCTCCCATGATCGAGATCACTCCGTCGGCCAGGTTGAAGTACGTGAGGGCCGTCACGATGAGCGCGAGGGGCAGGAGCGTCGCGACGATCACCGCCGGCCAGCGCAACCCCACGCCGCGCGAGAGATAGCGGACGAGCAGCGCGACGCGCCAGCTGGCGACCACGGCGAGGAACCCGAGGTTCACCTGGATGGCCGCGCTCATGGAGATGAAGCGCTCGACCGGGATCGCATAGAGCGCCGCCGGGGGCGCCGTCATCGTGATGAAGGTCAGGAGCTTCGTGTACGAGAGCCGCGGCTCGCCCGGGCGCCGGAGCGGCGCCACGACGATCCACAGGAAGGCGCACAGGACGGCGGCATAGACGATCGAGCCGAGGCCGGATTTGCGCCAGGCGCTGGCCACCGGGTCGTCCCAGTACCGCCCGACGCCGACGAGCCAGGTGCAGGCCAGGCCGAGCGCGAGGTGCCGTCCGTCGAGGCGCGCGAGCTCCTCGCGCGAGAGCCGGAAGGTGAGCAGCAGCCCCGCGGCGCGGGCGAACGAAGGTCGATCAGGGTTGCGCATGTCGTCCTCTGCGGGCGCGCGTGGCGCGCCGAAACCGGCTCCGCCGGCGCGCGGTCTCCGCCGGACTGTAGAGCTCGCCCATCAGCCAGCGGAACCCCTGCTCGAGCTCCTCCACGCTCATCCGCGCAGGCCTGAAGGTCACGTCGAAGAGCGTGCACGCGTCCCAGAACACGGGGCGGAGCAGCCGCCCCTGCGCCTCGAGCGCGCGGTGGAGCGCGGTGCCCGGGAACGGCGTGAGCACCGTGATCTGCACCTCGGCGAGATCGCACTCCCGGGCGAACGCGAGCGTGCGCTCGAAGACGCCGCCGTCGTCCTCGTCGAAGCCGAGCACGAAGCAGCCGTTCACCGGGATCCCACGCTCCTGGATGCGGCCGACCGAGTCGACGTAGCGGGCCCGCTCGGCGGCCTTGAACCCCCGCGGCTCCGCGGCCCGGAGCGCGGCGGGGTCGGTCGACTCGAGGCCGATGAGCAGCTCGGCACAGTTGGCCTCGGCGAGCAGGTCGAGGAGCTCCGGATCGTCGGCGACCGAGATGTCCGTCTCGGTGAACCACGCGATCGCATGCGTGCGCCGCGCGTTGTACTCGGCGAAGAGCCGCGCGAGCTCCCGCGCCCAGGGCTTCTGCACGAACGTGTTGTCGTCCGCGAGCTCGATGAACGGCCGCGGCCACACCTCGACGATGGCGTCGAGCTCGCGGCGGATGAGCGGGATCGGCTTGCGCTTGTAAGGGCTGATCAGCCGGGAGGCGGCGCAGAAGGTGCAGGCGAGCGGGCACCCGCGCGTGGTCTGGAGCGTGAGCCGATTGTACCGCGCGATATCGAGCAGGTCGTAGCGCGGCGCCCGCGCGTCCTCGAGCCGGAACGCGGGCGACGCGCCGCTCCGGGCGCTGTAGCGCGGGCGCAGCCGGCCCTCGTCGAGGTCGTGGAGCAGCGCCGGCCAGAGCAGCTCCCCCTCGCCCTGGACGACCGAATCGGCGTGCTGCGCCGCCTCGTCCGGGAGCGCGGAGGCGTGCAGGCCGCCGAGGACCACGGTCACGCCCTCGGCGCGCAGCCGGTCGGCGAGCGCGTACGCGTCGAGCACGCGGGCTGCGAGCGACGAGACGGCGATGACATCGTACCGGCCGTCCACGAGCTGAGCGACGTCCGCCTCGGTCACGGCGTCGAGCTCGCGGTACTCCACCTCCCAGCCCTCGGGCGTGTGCGCGGCGAGCGTGAGCAGCCCCAGGCTCGGCAGCGACGCGATGACCTCGCTGCGCTCGACGAAGCCCGGCAGCGTCAGCCCCAGGCGCGCGAGCTCCTCGTCCTTGACCCGCACGCCGCTCATCGCGAGCAAGAGCGCGCGACGCGACCTTCGCCCCGTCCTCCTCATGGAAGGCATGTCTCGAACCCTCCAGGCGGAGACTACGGCACAAGCACGAGGCGAACCATCACCGGCTGGCAGCGCGCAAGTCGAGCCAGCGCCTCACCCGAGTCATCCCCCGACGTGCCCGCCTCACCCCCCCGGCTCGCCCTGCTCATCCCCCGCGGGGCGCTCGCCTTCCGAGCCGGGGATAGCCCCCGCCGCCCCCGGGGCAGCAGCCAATCACCACCGGCTGCTGCCACGGCAGCAGCGGAGCCACCCACCGCTCCGCCACGCCGGCGATCGCACTGGCCCGATTCATGCGTATGCCGGCGGCGGCACCGGCGGACTCTCGTCCCGCCCAGGACAACTCGGTGGAATCCAAGACCTCTCTGCAGCGCGCCCCCGGCGCTCCGGCGCTCCCGGACACGCCCTTCCGGTTCATCGTTCACTTCGTCGGTCGTTACCGCGCCTGGTATCTGGCGATGTTCGTGTTCGAGTCGGCCCACGCCTCGTTCGGGATCATGATCCCCTACGCCATCGGGCAGGTCATCCAGGGGGTGACCGAGGCGCCGGACGCCGGCCGGGCCGCGCTGAGCGGCCGGCTGCGCGACGCGCTGATGCTGTTCGTCGCGCTCATCGCGGGCGAGTTCCTGTTCAGCCGCGCCGCGGGGCTCTGCCAGATCCTCGTCGGGCCGTGGCAGCGCCAGAACGTGACCCGCAACCTCTACGCCTACCTCCAGCACCACTCCCATCGATATTTCAGCGACAACTTCGCCGGGGCGCTCGCCCACCGCATCAGCGAGACGTCGATGGGGGTCTCGCAGACGCTGTGGGCCATCCTGTTCGACTTCTGGCCCATCGCCATCGTGTTCTCCGTCTCGATCGGCCTGCTCTACCGCGCTCACCCGGAGCTCGCGGCGCTCGTCTCGGTCTGGGCGGTGCTGTTCGTCGGCATCTCCTACTGGCTCGCGACCCGCTGCCAGCCGCACGCGGTGCGCGCCGCGGGCGCGCGGAGCGAGACGACGGGCAAGCTCGTCGACTCGGTCGCGAACCTCACGAGCGCGCGGCTCTTCGCCCGGTTCGGCTTCGAGCGCGAGTACCTGGACGAGCAGCTCGCCAGGGAGCTCCGGGCGGTGCGCCGGTCGAACTGGTACTCCGAGCGCGTGCGCTGGTTCCAGTTCGCGTCGGCCGCGCTGCTCAAGGTGGGGACGCTCTACTACGCGCTCAGGCTCTGGCAGCGCGGCGCCATCGGCGTCGCCGAGTTCGTCATGGCGACCAGCCTGTCGCTCCTCATCATCAACGAGGCGCGCAACCTCAGCCGCCGCTTCCTCGAGTTCTTCGAGTTCGTCGGCAACGTCGCGAACGGGGTGAACACCATCGTCCGCTCCCACGAGCTCGTCGACCGCCCCGAGGCCGTCGCGCCGAGCCTCGATCGCGGCCGGATCGAGCTCCGGAACGTGACCTTCGGCTACACGCCCGATCGCCCGATCTTCGAGGGCCTCGACGTGACGATCCCGCGCGGCCAGCGCGTCGGGCTCGTCGGCTTCTCCGGCTCCGGCAAATCCACCTTCGTCAATATCCTCCTGCGCCTCTACGACATCAACTCCGGTCAGATCCTGATCGACGGCGTGGACCTCCGCGACATGACGCAGGACGCGCTGCACGCGCAGCTCAGCCTGATCCCGCAGGACCCGAGCCTCTTCCACCGGACGCTCCTCGACAACATCCGCTACGGGCGCCTGGACGCGACCGACGAGGAGGTCGTCGAGGCCGCGCGCAAGGCGCGCGCGCACGATTTCATCCTGCAGATGAAGGAGCACTATCGGTCGATGGTCGGCGAGCGCGGCGTCAAGCTCTCGGGCGGCCAGCGCCAGCGCATCGCCATCGCGCGCGTCATCCTGAAGGACGCGCCGATCCTCCTCCTCGACGAGGCGACGTCGAGCCTCGACTCGATCACCGAGAAGGCCATCCAGGACACGCTGGACGGGGTCATGAAGGGCAAGACGGTGCTCGTCGTGGCCCACCGCCTCTCGACGATCGTCCACCTCGACCGCATCCTTGTGTTCGAGGACGGCCGGATCATCGAGGACGGCACCCACGCCGAGCTGCTCGCGCAGAACGGGGCCTACCAGCGGCTCTGGAGCAAGCAGTCGGACGGCTTTCTGATGGAGAGCCCCACCGGGGAGCCGGCGCCGAGCGAGGCGCCGCCGAGCGAGGCGCCGTCTGTCCCCTTCCACGAGGCGCCGCGCCCGCAGCCGGCGGCCGGGAGCGCCGACGGGCTACCGCTGTCCGCGCCCCTGAAGGCGTGGGAGGCTCCGCTCGCCTGAGCGGCGTCGGCCCGAGCAGGCCGGGAGCCGCGGGCGCCTCGGGCGGGGCCGCGCCTCGGCGGTCGGCCTATCGTCTCCGCGTCCGCGTGCCGGTGGGATGGGCCGAGCTCACCTGAAGCTCCACGGCTGCGGCTGGTCCATCCGGGCCCGGAAGCCCTCTTCCCAGCGGACGAGCCGAGGCGTGAGCCACGCCACGCCGACGGCCAGAGCGACGCCGGCCACCACGTCGACCGCGTAGTGCCAGCGGAGGAGCATGGTGGAGATGATGATGTTCAGGGAGAAGAACGCGGCCACCACGGCCGGCCAGAAGAGGCGCCTGTCCGTGCGGGCGCGGTGGAACGTGTACAGGGCGAACCAGAGCGGCGCGGCCGTGTGCAGGGAGGGAAAGACGTCCTTCATCGCGCCGCCGGCCTGCACGACGCTGCTCACACAACCCCAGAAGAAGCCGCCGTCGAGCGGCCCCTGATAGAGGTGGCTCAGCGCCTGGATGGGACCGTAGGCGGGGACCGCCATGTAGCCGAGCTGGCCAATGCAGTAGACGAGCGACGTGCCGACCGCGTACTCGGTCGTGCCGCGGCCGAGGCGGGCGACCCAGACCGCCAGCGCCATCGAGAGGAAGCAGATGAAGAAGTAGCTGAAGTAGAAGAAGGAGAACCACTCCACGACAGGACGCGTGTTGAAGCGCTCCATCCAGAGCGCCGGCTCGACCTGGAAGAGGAGGAGGTCGAGCTGGAGGAGCTCCGCGTCGAGGCTGTCGCTCCGGACCGTCGGCAGGATGGTCCGGAGCGAGAGGTAGTTGAGGAGGAAGGCGCCGACGAGCGAGAGGCGGTAAACAACGCTCCGCAGCAGGCGAGGGACGAACGTCGCGCGGCGCACGAACACGCAGAGGGACACGAGCGCGGCGATGCCGGCCAGATTGCGGAGCACGCACTCCGCTCGCACCGCGCTCGGCGGCGCGCCGAGCAAGCAGACCGTCGTCACGACGAGATAACCGATGAGGATCGCGTCCTGGAGGGTGAACATGGCGACCAGGCCGCGCAGCGCGTCCCTGAGGAGCGCCCCGGCGCGCTCGACGTCGACCACGCCGCGGGAGCCGGCGTCCTTATCACAGTCCGTTGTAAGCCTCTCTTGCATACGGGAAGGTTCCAGGGATGGCGTGGTGCGCGCGCGGGTCGCTTACGTCAGTTGGCGCCAGTTGGCGTCAGGTGCGTCCGTTGCGTCAGGTCGCTCTGTATCACGTGTGGCGTCGCCGTGACATCCGCGACGCGCCAGCAACTCGGGGAGCAACCCGGAGGCCACCCGGTCGTCGAGTTTTTGACGGGCTGCTTCGCGCTGCGTGACAGCCGCAAGGCGCCGCCGCGCACCGGAGCGTCGCCCCCGGCGCAGCCTACCGCCGCGGCGCCAGGCCGCGTGCGCGTTCGCACGCGCACGACCCCGATTCGCGCGCGTGCGAACGCGGCGACGCAGCGGAGCCGCTGCTACGCGTCTCACCCCTTGCTCTCTCGCTTCCGGCACCGCGCTGCCGAGCGCCAGAGCGCGCAGAATCTGCGCGACTGCGCGCTCCGCAGGATCTGCGCGCATGCTGCACCCACCGCGCCAGTCGGAGGCCGGTGATGGAGATCGTGAACAGCTCAGTGACGTCTGGATCACCCCGTTCGCGGCCACGCCGGCCTTCTCCCATCGGCCGATCGACGCGCGCATCGAGGTGGACGGCGAGCCCCTGCCCCGCGAGATCGTCAACGGCTCCTGGTCGATCCCGGTGACGGCGGCGCTGTGCAGCGTCCATTGTTTTGAACAGGGCAGGAGGTCCGGAGGCGGGTGAGACTCCGATGATTTCATATCTTCCCACCTTCTCGCCTTCATGTGAGATCTCTCCGGGCGAACGACCGAGCACTGCGACGGCGCGGCGCCGATGCGAGCGGATGGCCGGGCTCGTCTGCCCCTGAAGAGCGCTGAAGGCCAAACGACATGCGCTGAGCTCGCGAGCTCGGGTTCATCCGCTCGCCGCGGATCTCGCGGCGGAGCGCGCTGCGGAACGAGGCGCGATGGCCCGCGCGCCCAGGGCCGGTGAGGCAGTCTGCCGCGCGGCGGATCCTTGGCTGGAAACCGGGATCAGCCAGGCTGAGCAGCGCACGGTGCAAGCTGAGCAGCGCAGGCCGGCGGCGGGATCGCGATCTGGGCCGCGACGCGCTTGCGCCCGCACGCAACCTTGTCGTTCGAGGCGGGCGGGACGCATCCCGGACGCTCGCGAGCTCGCACGGAAACCGGGGCGCCTCGCAGGATTTGCGCCGGAGAAGCCCAGTAACCCTGGGGTCTTCTCCATGGCATCCACGTTGCAGTCACCCCTCCCGCCGACATCGTTCAGCGGAGATCCGACGGGGCACGCCACCTGGGTTGCCCCGTGACGGTGCTGAGCGATACGCCAGACACCAAGGAGACATCTCATGGCACAGCAACAAGGACAGAGCAGCAGTCGTGGGTTCGCGGCGATGGATGAGAAGCAGCAACGCTCGATCGCGAGCATGGGCGGCAAGGCCGCGCACGAGAAGGGCACGGCCCACGAGTTCAGCTCCGAGGAGGCGCGCGCGGCCGGCCGCAAGGGCGGCGCGGCCGTGAGCCGCAACCGCGAGCACATGGCCGCGATCGGCCGCAAGGGCGGCGCGGCCGTGAGCCAGAACCGCGGGCACATGGCCCAGATCGGCCGCAAGGGCGGCGAGGCGCGGGGCGACGGCGCGAGCGCCGCGCAGGGCGAGGACGAGCGCGAGCAGGGCGACAGCGACGAGCAACACGTCGAGGCCGGCCCGCAGAGCCGCGCCCACTGATCCGCGCGGCCGCCCGGCGGACGCCGGCGCTCGGGTGCGCGCGGCAGCTGGATTCACCAGCGGCTCGCGCGCACCGCCGCGAAGCGGCGCGCGGGGCGCACGGCAGCGCCGCGCCCTCGATCGGGATGCGTCAGGGCGAGAGGGTGACGAGGAAGACGTCGCCGTTGCCGCGATTGCGCGCAGGCGCGCTGTGCTCGAGGGCGGGGAGGCCTTCGCCGAGCTCGAGCCGCTCGCCGAAGAAGAGGCCCGCCACGACCGTGTTCCCGCTGCCGGTGATCGCCTGAGCGGTGGTGTACGAGAAGAACTGATCCCGGTAAACATCGGACCAGAGCTCCTCGGAGAAGTCCGGGCTGAGCTTCGCGACGAACGCGTCGCCCGTGGAGGGCGCCCCGATCGAGACGGGCGCTCCGCCGAGCGCCAGCGACCTGGTGAAGTAGCCGCTCAGCACGTGGTTGCCCCAGGGATCCTGCGAGAAGCCCCAGACGAACTCGTCGCCGTCGGACAGGAACGCGCGCGCGGCGAGCGGCTCGCCCGCCGCGGCGTCGAGCCGGGCGACGTAGAGGTCGTATCCCGCCGCCTCGGTGTGCTCGACGTCGGTCGAGCCGACCCGGAACGCCGCCCCGTGGTTGCCAAGGACGACGGGATGGCCGTCGAGGCCCACGCTGACGAACTTCGCGTACTGCTCGCCGGCGGCGCCCAGCGGGCGCGCCCAGACCAGGCTGCCCGACGCCAGCTCGAACCGGACGACGAGCCCGTCGATGCCGTAGATCGGCTCGACGCCGCCGCCCCCGCCGCCTCCGGCGCCGGAGGTCTCGCCGTCGACGGCGCTCTCCACGATCTGGCCGTCGATCTCGAGGATGCCGCCGAACGCGCCGGTCGCGTAAAGGGCCGAGTCGCTGACCGCGATGCTGCGGAAGCGCTGCCAGCTGTTCGCAGACCCGAATCGCTTGCTCCAGAGGTGGCCGCCGGCGGCGTCGAGCTTCGCGACGACGACGTTGGCGCTGCCGGTGCCTGTGAGCGCGGCCCCGGGATCCTCGCTGAAGTTGACGGCGCCGTCGACGATGCCGAGGACCACGATCTCGTCCTCCGCGGTGACGGCCACGGCCGTGGCGGACTGGCCGAGCGCGTCGCCGAAGCGCTTGCTGAAGAGGTGGTTGCCGTCGGGGTCGAGCTTGGCGACGAAGAGGTCCCGCCCGCCGGCGCTCACGAGCGCCGTGCTCGGGTCCGCGCCGAAGTTGAGGGTCCCCTCGAACTCGCCGGCGACGACGACGTTGCCGCTCGAGTCCGTGGCCACCGCGAGCGCGTACTGTTCGGACCCGTCGCCGAAGCGCTTGCTCCAGACGTGGCCGCCCGCCGCATCGAGCTTCACCACGAAGATGTCGTGTCGGCCCTCGCTCGCGAGGCGGTCGCCGTCGCCGCCGAAGTGGATCGCCGACTCGAAGCCGCCGACCAGGACGACGTTCTCGTCCTGATCCGCCGCGATCGCCTCGATGCTCTCTTTCTTCTCCTCGCCGGCGCCGAACCCCCAGAGGGCCTCTCCGAGGAACGCGGGAGGCTCGCCGCCGCCGCTGCCGCCCGCGCCCCCTGCGCCGCCGCGGCCGCCCGCGCCGCCGACGCCGCTCGGCCCGCCGGCGCCGCCCTCACCTGCG
>JAICEP010000263.1 GCA_025924095.1 Sorangium sp. | reverse complement strand
GCTGCTCCGGCGCCCGCGCTCTCCTCAGGGCAGCCGGATGCTGAGGTTGTCCAGCTGCCCCGAAGGGCCGTCGGGGGGAGGGGAGCCGAGCGTCCATTTGTGGACCGGCGTCCCGGGGGGCAGCCCGACGTAGTTGTGGCGATGGCGGGACCCGTTCAGGTGCGCCCGGTTGCCCGTGAAGGCGCTCAGCCCGGCGGGGTCCTCGTTCTGGATGCCGTAGAGCGCGTTCCTCGACAGCGTGTTTCCCTCGACCAGCGCGCGCGCGCAGGCCCGCAGCCAGATCCCTTTGCCATCGTTGTTCGCGGACTGGCACCCGACGATCCGCACGTCCTTCTGGCGATCGAGCAGGAACCCCGCCCCCTTCTGCGGGTCGCCGCGCGACGGACCGGCGTCGACCGGCGGGGCCGGCGGCTGCACGAACAGGGGGGTGCGGTGGACCGTGTTGCCGTCGGCGATGCAGTCGACGAACGCGTTGTCCTCCCCTCCCACGAGGCCGCCCTCGGGGGCCGCGAGCGGCGCCGACGCGATGAACCCGGCCGCGAGCCCGTCATTCTCGGCCGCTCCGCTCGCGTTTCTGTTGCCCACCGCCACGCAGCGCCGGAGCACCACCTGGCGAGTCGAGTGGAGCGCGAAGCCGGCGGCGGGCGCGTTCGCGCCCACGCTGTGGTTGCCCATCGCGCGGCAGTTATCGAGCAGCCCGCGGTACACCGCCCGGCCGATGCGGAAGCCGAGCGCGGAGAAATCCCGGACGACATCGGCCGACGCGACCGGGTTCGCGTTGTAGTTCCCGTCCGCCTCGCAGTCGACCATCTCCAGGTTGCTCGTGGTCGAGATGTTGAACCCGCACGCCCGGTTGCCGGTGAGCGTGAAGTTCCGGTTCGCCCGGCAGCGCAGGAACTTGTAGTTCTCTCCCCACGCGAAGAAGCCGGCCGGCTCTCCGCCGGACGTGTTGTCGTGCGCCTCGCAGTCCTCCACGAGCACGTTCCGGCAAATGACGAAGTCGGCGCCGACGACGTTGAACTGCACGCCGCTCGGACGAGCGCTGGTGTTCGCCGTGTGGTTGAACACGCACCGCTTGACCTCCACGTTGTCGCAGAACAGGACGAGCGCGCCGAGCGTCACGACGAAGTCGAGCCGGCTCGCGTTCTCCGAGCACACGCAGTCGAGCATCCGGATGCCGGACGCAAAGGCGATGTTGCTGTCCGCGTCCTGGGCGCCCATCACGAAGATCCCGCCGTTCCGGCGCAGGAAGCTCGTGTCGAACACCCCGTCGCCGCCGCACCGCCTGACCGACAGAGCGAGCAGATCCACCTGGCTGCACGCCTTGACGGCGATCCCCACCCCCTGGATCCCGAGCACGCTGCCGTTCTTGATGACGAGCCGCCGCCGCCCCTCGGCGTAGACGCCCACGTTCCCGGAGACGACCTCGCCCCGGCTCGCGCTCGGGCCCCGGGCGAGGACGGGCGCCGGAGGGTCGAGCTGCCGCAGCGTCCTCCCGCACAGGTCCAGCGTGACATCGTCGCTCGCGATCGTGATCGCCCGCGCGTCCTCGCCCGCCGCCACCCAGTCGACGTCCTCCGCCAGCGCGTACTGGCCGGGCGCCGTGATGACGAAGGGGACACGGTGGCTCGGGTCCGGTCCGCCGTTGATGTCCTGCGCCGTGATCGGCGTCTTGCGGCAGCACGCGTCGCCGTGGGGGAGCTCGCTCATGGTCCTTCGCCGCGAGTCTACCCGAGGCCGCGCCGCGCCGGGCCCGGCGCGCCTCACTGGATCGGCGCCGCGCGCAGCGACTCGGCGAGCTTCGCGTAGAGCGAGCTCCGCGGGTCGTCGCGCCGGTAGACGAGCCGGAAGTCGTCGCGCGCGAGCGCCGCCGACGGGAGGAGCCGCTTCAGCTTGCCGCCGCGGAGCTCGGCGGCGACCATGTGGAGCGGCAGCACGGCCACGCCCTCGCCGGCGAGCACAAGCGCCTTCATGGCGGCGCCGAGCCCCACCCAGCGATGGCGCGCGAACGCGAAGCGGCCCACGCCGCCCATCTGGTCCGCGAGGTACCGGAACAGCGGCATCGTCGCGTCGATGTCGAGCAGGCAGTGCCGCGACGCGTGCTCCGGGCGGGAGAACGCCTCGCGCCGCAGCAGCCTGGGCGCGGCCACGAACGCGTAGCGCTCCTCGTGCAACGTCTCCGCCGCGAGGCTCGCCGCGCTCCAGCGGGCGCTCGTGACCACGCAATCGACGCTGCGGTCGTGCAGGCGCCTCAGCAGATCCTCGGAGGCGCCGAAGTAGAGGTGGAGTATCACCTCCGGGCGCCGCCGCGTCAGCGGGCCGAGCTGGGGGACGAGCCACGACATCCCGAGCTCGAAGCGCGTGCCGAGCGTCAGCTCGACCGGGGCGGGCGCGTGGCTCATCACGCTGCGGAGGCAGTCCTCGGCGAGCGCCAGGCACTGGCGGGCGCGCGGCAGCAAGGCGAGCCCGACCGGCGTCAGGTGCACCCGGCGGGTGGTCCGCTCGAACAGCGGCGCGCCCACCTGCTCCTCGATCTGCCGGATGCGCTGGCCGAACGCCGCGGGGCTGAGCGCGACGGCGCGCGCCGCGGTCCGGAAGTTCAGCGTCCTCGCTGCAGCCTCGAAGCAGGCGAGGTTCTCCAGCGACGGGAGCAGCATGGCCGCAGTGTATCGTCCACCGCAACAATCCCGTCCGTGAAAACTCCGTTTGCGCTACACGGGGCGCTGCAGGCCGTGCGTGCGCGCGGGAGATGGCCCGGGGCGCTACCGGGGATCCTCGACCGGCGTGGTCCCGACCGCGACCGTGCCGCCGTTCGCGACCCACCTGAAGCCGTCGACGAGCGCGGTCGAGTCGAGCGCGTCGTCGCCGGTGTCGAAGATCATGAACCGCAGCTTGAGCTCTTCGCCGCCGGTGACCGGGGCGTGCGTGCGCAGCCAGCGGGTCGCGCCGGCGTCGTGCCACAGCCCGAAGCCGGTGCCCGCGAGCTCGTCCGGCCCGAGCTCGCACCCCTCGCAGACATCGAAGAAGCCGATGTTGACGCTGACGGGTTTGCCCAGGCTATCGAACGAGAGATTGCCGTTGAGCGACCCGGGCGGGGCCGGCGTCGCCAGCGCGAGGAACTGGTCGTTGAAGTGGTTACAGACGAACTCCGGGTATTCGAAGGTGTAGAACTTGAACGCGAACTCGTAGCCGGTCGCGTTCGTCGGCGTGCGGAGGACGAGCTCGAGGCCGATGTCGTCGTTGATGGTCGACGAAGGAGGGCAATCCGGGTTGTCCTGCGGGAAGCCGGGCGGCGCCGCTCCCGGACCATAGTTCGTGCAGCTCGACGAGTTGCACGCGCCTGGCCAGTGGGCGATCCGGGCGCGACCCGTGGACAGGACGAGCATGCGGGTCCCGCCCTGCGCGTGCACGTTGGGGCCGAAGGAATCGAGCACGCCCACAGCGGGCGTGGGCTCCGCGGGCGAGCCGTCGCCGCGCACGTACTCCGCGCTCAGCACGCCCCACTTCCTGTCGCCGGGCGACGCCTTGGCGCAGAGGTCGACGGCGTGGGCCCCGTGAATGGCGTCGAAGTCGGCGGGAGCGATGTTCCTGTCGCACGTCGGCAGCACGTTATCGATCTCGCCGTCGCAGTCTTCGTCCGCCGGCTCGGGCACGACACCGGTGTCGTCTGGCTCCGTGATCGCGACCTCGAGGGCGCCCGGATTGACGTTCGTGTCGTCGTCGTTGCAGTCGCCGTCCGCCACGGTGAAGCCGTCACCATCCTTGTCGGGCTCGTCGACCTCGTCGACCGGCGCGCCGCCCTTGCCGAAATCGTCCCCCGAGCTCGTCGATGCGGGGCTCCCGCCGGCGCCGGTCTCCGCCGTCGTGGCGCCGGTCGCGCCCCCGCCGCCGTCCGCGCCGGGCGCCTGCGGGCTGGGCGATACAGCGAAGCACCCGCCCGAAATCCAGAGCGCCGCCCCGACGCCCGCACAGAGACCCAAGTAGATAGAGCGCCGGCCTCTCATGGTGCATCGACCTCGACAATGGCTCGCGACCGCCGGAAAGCCCTCTTGTCCCCGGCCGCCAATCGCACATGCAATCACATCATGGCCGGGGCTCTTTGTCTGCTGTTCCCTGCTGCGGTGGCACAGGCTCGTTGTCGGGCGGTCGCGCTCCTTGTCGCAGGAGCCGCGCGGCCCACGCCGAGAGCGCCAGCAGCCCGAGGACCAGCGCGGCCCCGATCGGCGCGCGGTGTCGCTCGGTGAACGGGAGATCGCGCGCGAGCCGGGCGGCGCCGAAGCTCGGGTTGGCCTGCGCGGCGCCGAGCCGCGCCGCGGCGGGCGCATGCTCGCGCTCGACGCTGTCGAGCACGTCGGCCAGGTCGTAGCTGGGGCGCTGGCCGAGGGGGTCGCCGAGGTAGAGCCGGTGCGGGCCCGGCTGGCCGGCGCGGAACACGATCTCGCGCGCCCGCACCTCGCCCTGCGCGCCCGAGAGGGAGAGCGGCGCCGAGTCGCCATCGTGGATCGTGAGGCGGAGAAAGCGCTTGCGGGTGGGGCTCAACGGGACCCGCGTCGACGCGAGCGCCGGCCCGGATTCGCCGAGCGGACGGACTCGATGGATCCGGCCGCTTCCCACGGAGGGCCAGACCGCGCGGTAGGTGGTTGAGGCCACGTCGACCCGGCGGCTGAACTCCGGTGTGGCGACGTCGAGGAGGATGGCCTGCAGCGGCGCGCCGTCGGCGCCGGCGTCGAGCGTGACATGGGTCGCCTGCGCGTCGCTGTCCCGCTGCGTCTCGATGATCGCGAGCGGCAGCAGCGCGGCCTTCTGGGCGGCGGCCGGCGGCTCGCACGCGACGGTGCCGCCCGTGATCCGGACGTCCGCGGCCGCGCCGCGCGCCGGGGCGCCGTCGGGGACGAGGCGGACCCGCACGAGGGCGGCGCGCGAGAGGGGATAGGCGACCGAGAGGTGCTCGACGGCCTCCGATCCCCGGGGGATCCGGTACACGTGGGCGCCGCGCGCCACCTCGCTGAGCGACCGCGGGTCTGCGCCGGTGTCGACGCGCGCCTCGCGGAGGAAGCTGCTGCCGAGGACGCTCAGCTCGATCCGGCAGTGGCGCGTGCCGGGCGCGTCGAGGGCCCAGGTCGCGTGCGCCACGCCGGCGGCGTCGACCCCCGGATCGAGCATCGTGGCGGCGATCCGCCCGGAGGAGGGCGCGGCGCCTGCCTCGCGCAGCACGTACGGCACCTCGGCGCCGTCGGGGCCGGCGATGCGGACGTCGGCGAGCAGCTCCTCGGCGCGGCTCTCGCGGTAGAGGTCGAGATCGACGTCGATGCGGTGGTCGCCGGCCGCGTCCACGCCGTCGAGGGGCCGGACGAGCGCGTGCTTCTCGGTCGGCAGCGCCGCGCCGGTCTGCGCCTCGGAGGGCCGCGCGAGGCCGGTCGCCGCGAGCAGCGCGAGCAGCCCGGCCGCGCCGCTCGGCCCGGCGCGCAGGAGCGTCACGAGGCGCCGGCCGAACCGCGCGTAGAGGAAGCCGCCGCCGACGAGCAGCGCGCCGACGCCTGTGAAGAGCGCGATCTGGTAGATGCGCTCGACGTGCCAGACGTCCCAGGCCACGAGCTTCGCGATCGTGACGGCGAACAGCGAGAGCCCGGCGTAGCGATGGAAGGCGTCGCGCGCCGCGAACCCCGCCGTGAGCAGCGCGATGGCGGCGAGCGCGAGCACGAGCGTGGTCGCCATCGCGAGGCTCCCCTGCTGGTCCTCGAGGGCGGCGCGGTGCTGGACGGCGAGCTCGATGAACTCGGCCGCGTCGAGCGGGGCAGGGGGCGCGGGGGGCAGGGCGGTGACCGCGCTCCGCACCTCGATGACCACGGTCGCGAGGAGCAGGGCATACCCTGCGCCGACCGCCGCGAGCCCTGAGGCGCGCAGCTCGGCGCTCACGGGGCCGACGGCGCTCGCAGGGCGCGCGGCCCCGGCGCGCGACAGCAGCCGGCCCGCGGCGAGCAGGGCCGCGCTCACGCCGACGAACGCGTAGGCCCTCGCGTTGAGCAGGACGGGGACGGACATCGCCCCGTCGCGGCCGCGCGTCTCGAACCAGGTCGTCACGAGCGCCTCGGCCTCCAGGGAATCGACGCCGAGCGCCCGCGCGAGGGTGGCGAGGAAGAGCAGCAGGGTGACGGCGAGCCAGGCGCGCTCGCCGGTGCGCGCGGCGATCGCGGCCGCCACCGCCGCGAGGATGCCCCAGACCACGGTGACCGTCGCTCCGCCGAGCCCGAACGCGACGGCCGCGGCGAAGAGGGCGAGCGCCTGCCCGAGGAGCAGGGCGATGCGATCGGCGGCCGGAGGCGCGGCGGGGGCGCGGGCCGCGCCGGCGCGCAGGAGCGCCGCGCCGAGCGCGAGATCCAGGGCGCCGGCGGCGGCGGTGAGCAGCGCGCGGAGCGTCGGCGTCTCCTCGGACGTCGCGCCCAGCGCCGCCGCGACGAACCCGAGCGTCGCCACGCTCGCGGCGAGCGCGCCGCACCAGGGGAGCGCCGGCGCGCCGGGCGCGCGCGGGCGCCACGCGGAGGCGCCCACGGCGCCGAGGAACACGAGCATGACGAGCGACGATGCGCCGAGGAAGCCCGCGTCGACGGCCGCCGCCGCGGCCGCGCCGTCCGGCGCGAGCGCGCCTGGAGCCGCCGCCGCGATCGCGCCCGCCGAGCCGGCCGCCGCGACGAGGAGCAGCGCAGGGAGCTCGGCCCGCGCGGCCATCCACGCCGAGACGGCGGCGGCGCCCGCGATCGTGAGCGCGAAGAGCGTCGCCTCGGTCTCGAGCAGCAGCATGCCCGCGGTACAGGCGAACAGCGCCGCGCCGGCGGAGCACGCGACGGCGATCCCCCGCTCGAGGCGGCCCGCGAGCCCGGCGCCGCGGAGCCAGCCCGCGAGGTAGACGACGGTCCAGACCGCGACAAGCGCGGCGAGCGCCGTCCGGTGCGGCGCCGGCGCGTCGGCGAACGTCCCGGCGAAGGCGAGGAAGGCGGAGCCCATCGGCGCCAGCAGCCAGCCGCGCTCGCCGAGCGCGCGCAGCGCGACGGTCGCCGCGATCGCGAGCGCGACGGCGGCGGCGGCGAGCGCGCGCGGGGCGTCGAAGAGCAGCGCGCCCGCGCCTGCGTGGGCGAGCACGAGCGCGGCGACCGCGAACGCGGTGGCGTCCGCGGACGCCGCTCCGGGGAGGCGGCCGGCCGGCGCCGGGCCTCTCGGGGCCGCGCCGGCGCTCGGGGCGGGCGCGGCGAGAGCGGCGGCGCTCCGCGCGAGCGCGCGGCGCACCCACAGCGCGCGCAGGATGCCCTGCAACGCCGCGAGCGCGACGAACGCGAGCGGCACGGCGCGGGCGGCGAGCGGGAGGTAGGGCCCCGCGAGCGCCTCGGCCGGCTGGTCGAGCCAGGGCGCCGCGGTCGGGGCTCCCCCGTCCGGGGGGGCGCTCGCGTCGAAGTGCCGATCGTACCAGCCCCAGAACAGCGCCGTGTGGCCTGCGAGCGCGAGCCACGGGGCGACGCGGAAGCCGAGCTTCGCTGCCACCGCGTGGACGACGCTCGTCACGAGCAGGAGGTAGCCGAACAGGGCGAGCGGTCGGTCCTGCCCGGTCGACAGCACGACGGGGTTGAGGAAGCCGGCGACGAGGGAGAGGATCAGGATCGCCTCGCCGCGGTGGCGGAGCGCGAGCGCGGCGCCGAGCAGCAGGAGCACCGTGTCCGCCGCGAAGGCGGCGGGGATCGGGATGAGCTCGTACAGCACCGCGCTCGCCCACACCGACGCGATCAGGACCGCGAGCCCGAGGCCGATGAGCGCGTGGACGAAGCGGCGCTGCGCTCGCCCGCGGAGCACCTCGGCCGCCGCGAGGAGCGCGGCGCCGGTCGCGGCGCCGATCGCGACGCGCCCGAGGGGCCCGATCCAGGCGTTGTCCGAGGCGTACTTGAAGAAGAAGAGCGCGCCGAGCAGGAAGGTGGCCGCGCCTGCGCGGGTGAGCCAGGTGAGGCCGAGCCGCTCCTCGATGGTGGGTGGTGTCTCCTGGGCTCCGTGGCGCGCGGCTGAGCCGGTGCCAGCGGCGCTCTCGCCGAGCGTCGCTGCGGGGCGAGGCTCCCGGGGGGCGGCGGTATCCGGGAATGCGACCGCAGGCAGAGCGCCGGCCTCGCCGGGGGCGAGCGCCGGGGGCGCCGCCGTCGACAGCGCAACGGCGACGTCCGGGAACGCGATCGCGGGCTGCGCCCCGGCGGCCGCCTCGTCGACCGCGGGCGGCGCGCCCGCGGCCCCGGCGGCGATCGCGGATGGCGCGACCGCCGGGGTCATGCGGGCGTCCTGGGCAGTCTGCTCTGGCTCCAGCGGTTGCGCGCTGCGCGGGCGCTGCGCCGCTCGGGTCAGCTCGGCGCGGCCGCGCTGCCCGGAGAGCTCGGCCAGCCGGTGCTCGAGCGCGTGGATCCGCAGGAGCAAGTCCTCGTTGCGCCGGTTGGCCCGGACGGCGAACACGAAGGCCACCAGGGGGGCAACCAGGAGATAGCCGGCGAGCGCGAGCCCGAAAAAGACGACGATTCCTGCCCCCATCCAGGCTTCGTAGCATGGGGCGCGTGTCGCAGGCGCCGCCCGTCCGTGCGATCACGCCTGCGCTGTTCATGCGGTTTCTACCGACAGCCCATCGCGCCTGCGAGGAGCTTTCGGCTCGCGCTGGGACTGGAGTAAGGTGCACCCCCATGAGGAACACACGCCTGCCTGATCGCCCGGCGCCAGGCGCCTGCTATCTTCCCTGTGTTCCCGGACGGCGGCGTTGCTCGGGGGGGGAGCGCGGCCATTCGGGAACAGTTCTTTTGTCCTCTCGACCTGCTCAGGAGATCTCGCGATGCTGAAGCACCCGACCGTCTCCGCATGGCAGCGAGATCACGAGGACGGTGCGTATACGGCCGAGATGAACGGCTGGACCTTGCGGGTCCGCTGGATACCCGAGCGTCCGGGCGACCTCCGCGGCTTCGTGTGGGAGGCCGTCGATCCTTCGGGAAACAAGGTCACATCGAGCGAGATCCACGAGGAGATCGAGGTGGCCATGGCGTACGCCGAGGAGCTCGCGGCCCCCGATCCGAAGAAGCACGGGTCGAAGACCGTCGACTGAGGCGCGCGCCCCGCGGCGGCGCCGGGCTCAGCCCGCCTTGTCCGCCGCGGCCTTGCGGCTCCGCCGGGTCCCGTAATTCCGGATCACGATCTCTCCCACGCGGCCCCTGGCGTCGCTCTTCGCGTTGATGCTCCGGAGCGCCGCGACGCGGTCGATCTTGAACCTCTTGTAGAGCGGCGGGATCTCGGGAACATCGGAGTTCGAGAGCATCACCTGGACCCCGCGCTCGTCGAGCGCCGCGAACAGGGCCGCGAGGCGCTCCTGGTCGCGGAAGCTGAAGCCGCCCGCGCTGTACGAGGTGAAGTTCGCGGTCGACGAGACCGGCGAGTACGGCGGGTCCAGGTAGACGAAGTCGCCTTCGGTCGCGTGGTCGAGCACGCGCTCGAAGTCGCGGACCTCGAGCTCGACGTGCCGCAGCGCCGCCGAGCAGGCCCGCAGCTGGGGCGGGTTGCAGATCGCCGGCTTGACGTAGCGGCCGAAAGGCACGTTGAAGCGGCCGGAGCTGTTGACCCGGTAGAGCCCGTTGAACCCCGTCTTGTTCAGGAAGATGGTCCTCGCGGCGCGCTCGGGCAGCGTGAGCGAGGCG
>JAICEP010000262.1 GCA_025924095.1 Sorangium sp. | reverse complement strand
GGCCCGCACGCCGCGCGGCACGCGTCGTCGGCGCACGCCGCGAGGCAGGCCGCGCGCCGCCGCAGCGGCTCCTCGAGCTGCTCCGAGAGCGCGTCGATGAACCGCTCGTTCGCGCCGCGCTCCGGCGACTCGGCGATCACGATGAGCTGCGCGCCGCCGTCCACGCGGCTGGCCTGGCGCTCGTAGGCCATGAACGCCGGGCTGTCGCTCGGCAGGAGCTCCCGGAGCTCCGTGCGCAGCTCGAGCTGCGAAGCGTACCCCCATAGCCCTGTCATGGCGGCGATCGCCATGCCGATCACGAGCCAGGGTCGGCGCCCGCTGAAGTCGACGAGCGCCCCGATCATCCTGAGGAGCATTGCGAAGAACACCTCGAGCCGGCGCCGCGCGGAGGGCGGCGCCGGGCCGGTCTTACCATGCACGCCAGGCGCGCATGGTGGTCAATGTCAATGGTTAGACGGACCTCACGCGCAGAACGACGGCTGGATGCCCTTCGGCCGCGGCGCCGCGGCCGGGCGCAGGTGACCGAAGGCGAACAGACCGCCGGTGAAGCCCATCCACGAGCGAAAGTGACGGAAAGTCTCCAACCACTGGAGCGCCTTCGGCCCATCGACGAGCGGCCGGAGGCCGGCCCCGGCAGCGTGCTCACGCGCGTTGACGAAGGCGTTGGCGATCATCCTCTGGACCACGAGCGGCGAGGAGCGCTCGCGCGCGCGCTGCGCGGCCGCGCTCCCGAGCCGCGCGGCGGCCTGCGGGTCGCGCGCGAGCGCGAGCGCGGCGTTGCCGAACGCGGCGTTCGCCTTGGCCTCGGCGAGCGTCCCGCGGCCCGGCTCGAGCAGCAGGCCGTTGTAGCCGCTCTGGATCTGCGAGCTCACGCCCATGCCGTCGGCGAACGCGACCGTCGGGGTGCCGCACCAGAGCGCCTCGCTGAGCACGTTGCCGAACGTCTCGCTCAGCGACGCGTGAAGGAACGCCGTCGCGTGCCGGTAATAGTCCGAGATGCGGCTGTACGGCACCTCGCCCGTCATGATCACCCGCCGGGCGATGCCGAGCTCGCGCGCCAGCGCCGCGTACGCCGCGCTGTCAGGCCCGTCGCCGACGAGCGTGAGCGTCGCCTGCGGGTGGTGCGGCGCGACGTGCTCGGCGAAGATGCGGATCAGCCGGTGCTGCGACTTCTCGCGCGTGTGGCGCCCGGCGCAGACGAAGCGTGGGCCGCGCACGTCCAGCCCGCGCTCCTCGAGGATCGGCGCGTACGGGTCGGTGCCGAGCGGGCGATCGAACACGTCCTCCGGGACCATCCGCGGGATGACGTGGATGGGCACCGTCACCCCGCGTTCGCGCCAGTAGTCGCGCAGCCCCTCGCTCAGCACGACGAGCCCGTCGCCCTGGTTGTACAGGTCCACGAAGAGCCGCTCCATCGGGGCGCGCAGCGTCTTGTGGAGCACCGTGTGGACCGCGCCGATCCGGGACACGCGCTCCGGCAGGAGCACGTCGTACGCGGCCGCGAGGTGCGTCGTGTTCACGCAGAGCAGCGGGATGCCGCGCATCTTGCGGAGCCAGATGCCGAACTCGACAAGGAGCGTCGTGGTCTGGGCGAAGCAGATGTCGAAATCCCACCGCATCGGATCGAACACGAAGGACTCCAGGGGCATCGGCAGGTGCACCCCCGGATAGGTGCGCAGCGGCAGGCTGGGCAGGGCGATGGTGCCGGGCGGCATCTCGTCGGCCGAGGCGTCCGGATCCCGCGGTCCGATCAGTGTTGCCTGGTGACCACAGGTGTTGAGCGCGCGATACAGGGCCCGTGTCTGGAAGACGGCCCCGTTCGCGTAAGGAATGCGCGTGAAGTCGCTGAGGATGGCGACCTTGAGCGGTCGCCCGTTGGCTCCGGAGAGGGCAGCGAAGGGATTTTCAGGAAGTGCCGCCTGCGCTCTGACGGGGGAATGCCCTCCCCGCGCCGATCCGGGCGATGGAGTGTGGCGCACCGACGCGATCGCCTCGTGCTGTGCGCGATCGATCCGGGGCTCACCGAGCGGCCGTATTGCATCCATGGTCATCTTCGTTGCTCCTTCGAGAAGCGGCGCAGACCGCCGTCCTATCGACCGGTGCCCGCGGCGCAACGGTCGGTAGGGCGTTCATGTCGTGCCTCTGGCAGCCGTGTCGTTCCGCGCCGCGAGCGCAGCCTGCCGCTGGCCACAGCATGCTGGCCACAGCAGCCATTCCTCGCCCTCGTCAGTCCGAGTGGACGGGGACGTTTAGCAAACCTTGTGCCGATTTCACACCTGTCGTCGCCGCGCAAGTGCGAACGCGGCGATGCACCTAGGCGATTCTGCGCGCCTCATCAAGCATGGCGAGCACGGCCGACGGCGCATCCGGGAGCGTGCCCACGAGGTCGACGCGCGCGAAGTCGCCTGCGCGGACGCGCTCGAAGAAGCGCGCCACGCAGCGCGACGAGAGCGACGCGAACGAGCGCGCGACGGCGACGGCGGCGCGCGCGGCCAGGTTCGCGTTGAGCGCCTGCTCGTGATCGTGCTCGGCGTGGAGGGCCAGCACGGGCTTGCCGGCGAGGACGCACTCGGCGAGCAGGTTGCTCCCAGCCGAGGCCACGACGGCGGAGGCGGCGGCGAGGTGAGCGAGGAAATCGCGGCTGTCGAACGGCATCGCCTGCACGCCGGGCACGCGCAGGTCCGGGTCGCCGAACGCGACGACGCGCCGCCCGCCCGCCGCGACGAGCTCGATCGCCGCGCGCGCGTTGCGATCGCGGAAGTAGCAGACGACCGCGCCGGGCGCGATCCCCTGCCCCGAGCCCGCGGGCGGCCGCCGCGGCGCGGGGCGCGCGACGATCGTGCGCGGCGCGGCCGGCTCGGCGGGCAGGAAGTGGACGGCGACCGCGTAGGTCCGCCGGGTGACGGCCCACGTCGTCCGGCGGCACGCGAGCACCCGCAGGCGCGGCAGCTCCTCGGGCAGGCGGCAGCGCGAGAAGAGGAGGTCGTGGCCGAGCGCGACGGCCGGGATCCCGAGCGCGCGGGCGGCGAGCAGCGAGGGCACGTCCCCGTCGCTCAGGATGGCGTCGGGCCGGAAGCCCGCCTGCTCGACGATCTCCCTGGCGAGGCGGCGCGGGAGCTCGAGCACGCCCCCGAGGCCGGGGTAGATGGGCCGGACGAGGCGGTGCTCCGGCAGGGCGCCGAGCAGATCGGCCGCCTGGCCGCCGCCGTAGATCCTGAGCTCGTGGCCGCGCTCGCGGAGGGCCCCCGCGATCGCGAGCGCGCGGCTCGCGTGCCCGCGCCCGCGGCCGTGGACGTAGTAGCCGATCCTCGCCACGGGCCGATCAGAGCTCGATCTGCGCGCTCGGCACGGCGCGGATCTCGCGCGGGCGCCCGTCCATCATGACGCCGAAGCCGTCCAGCAGCCGGTTGTGGTGCGCGACGATCGCCGCCGCCGTGAGCGCCGGGCTGTCCGAGGTGCCGTGCGCGTCGGCGGCGAGCGTCACGCCGAAGCCGAGGGTCACCGCGCGCCGGCAGGTCGTGTCCACGCAGAACTCCGTCTTGCAGCCCGCGACGACGAGGTGCTCGACCCCGAGCCGCTCGAGGCGCCCGGCGAGCTCGGTCTCGAAGAACGCGTCGCAGGCGAGCTTGCGGACGCGCGCCTCGCCGTCCGCCGGCGCGATCGACGGGTGGATCTCCCACGCGGCGGAGCCCACCTCGCCCACCTCGTCGTCCTGCACGAAGATCACCGGCACGCCGCGAGCGCGGGCGCGCGAGAGGAGCCCTCCGATGCGCGCGAGCAGCCCGCTCGCCCCCTGCACGGGCGCCTCCCCGTCGAGGACGCCGTTTTGCACATCGATGATCACGAGCGCGCTCGTCTGCTTCATTTCCGTTTCCCTCTCGCCCCCCGGGCGCCGGCGATCCCCTTCACCTGCTCGTACCGAAAGCAGCTCACGAGGTGGTCGTTGACCATCCCGGTCGCCTGCATGAGCGCATAGCAGATGGTCGAGCCGACGAACTTGAAACCGCGGCGCACGAGATCCTTGCTGAGCGCATCCGAGATCGCCGTCTTCGCGGGGACCTGCGGGAGGGCGCGGAACGCGTTGACAACGGGCGCACCGCCGACGAAACCCCAGAGGTACGCGTCGAAGCTGCCGTGCTCGCGCTGCACCTCCAGGAAGCGCTGCGCGTTGGTGACGGCCGACGCGACCTTGAGCCGGTTGCGCACGATGCCGGGGTTCGCGAGGAGCTCCTCGACGCGCGCCGGCGTGAAGCGCGCCACGCGGGCCGGGTCGAAGCCCGCGAACGCCTCGCGGTATGCCGCCCGCTTGCGCAGCACGGTGAGCCAGCTGAGCCCCGCCTGCGCGCCCTCGAGGATCAGCATCTCGAAGAGGGCCTGGTCGTCGTGCAGCGGCACGCCCCACTGCTCGTCGTGATAGGCGACGTACTCTGGATCCGCGGTCACCCAAGGGCATCGCTCCGGCATCGCGCGGCACTGTAGCAGCCCTCCTTGCGGGCGATCCCACGGACCGACGATCGCGCGTGACGGCGCGCCATCCGGCGTGACGGCGCGTCATCCCGCGCGACCACGCGTCATCCCGCGCCATCCCGCGTGACCGCGCGACGTGCGCTTTGACTCCCCGCCAGCGCAGAGCTCCAATGGAGCCAGCACCCCGGGCCGCGCCGCACCATGACCGCCTCGAGCAGCTCTCCTCCGATGGGATCCCAGGGGTCTCGCGGCGCCACATCGACGGAGGAGCGCCGCGCGATGGCGCGGGGCCTCCCCACGGCGCTCGTGGCCTGGCCCACGTTCGCGGCGCTCGACGTGTTCGTCGTGCTGGCGGTGTTTCCGAGCGCCTCCATCGCCCGGCTGCTGCTCTACCGGCTGTTCGGCGAGATCATCCTGCTCTGGCTCTACCTCCTCGCCCGGCGCCAGCAGACCTCGGCCGAGCTCCTCGACGCGGCGCACGTGTTCGCGGTCTGGAGCACGGCGGGGCTGATCTCGGTGATGGCCCTGGAGTTCGGGGATCTCACCTGGAACTACATGCACGGGCTCTCGATCGTGATGCTCGTCGACGCGACGATCCTGCCCACGCACTTCACGCGCTCGCTCCGGATGACGCTCCCGGTGGCGCTGAGCTTCCCAATCATCATGGGCGCCGGGGCGTCCCTCGACCCGGCGCTCGCGGCGCAGTGGACGTCGCCGCGGTCGCTCGTGATCTTCGCCTGCAACTACATCTTCGTGTTCGCCACCGCGATCCTCGTGTCGGCGGCGAGCCACGGCCTCTGGTCGGCGCGCCAGCAGGTCTACGAGGCCCGCAAGCTCGGCCGCTACCGGCTCGTGGCGCCGGTCGGCCGGGGCGGGCAGAACGAGGTGTGGCTCGCCTGGGACGAGTCGCTCCGCCGCGACGTGGCGCTGAAGCTGCTCCGCAGCGAGAGCAAATCCGAGGGCGACGTGCGCAGCTTCGAGCGCGAGGCGCGCGCGACGAGCCGGCTCACGTCGCCGCACACGATCCGGATCTTCGATTTCGGGGCGAGCAGCGACGGCATCTTCTACATCGCGATGGAGCACCTGGCCGGCGCCGACCTGGCCACCCTGGTGCGCGATCACGGCCCGATGCCCGCTTCGCGCGTCGTGCACTTCGCGCGGCAGGCCTGCCTCTCGCTGGCGGAGGCGCACGACGCGGGCGTCATCCACCGCGACATCAAGCCTCACAACCTCTACATCACGCGCGTCGGCGACGAGCAGGACGTGCTCAAGGTGCTCGACTTCGGGATCGCCAAGCAGGTGACCCTGCAAGGGGACGCGAGCATGACGGACGTCGGCGTGATCAAGGGAACGCCGACCTACATGTCACCGGAGATGATCTCGGCCGGCACGGTCGACGCGCGCAGCGACATCTACTCGCTCGGGGTCACGCTCTATTACCTGCTGACGGGGGTGGCCCCGTTCGAGGGCCGGAGCTTCGGCAAGCTCGTCTACTCCCACCTGACGATGCCGCCGATCCCGCCGTCGCTCCGCGCGCCGTGGCCGCTGTCGTCGGAGCTGGAAGAGGTGGTGATGCGGTGCCTCGCCAAGCGGCCCAGTGATCGTTACCAGAGCGCGCGCGAGCTGCTCACCACGCTCGACGCATGCGCCCCGGCGCCGCCCTGGACGCCGGAGGACGCGAGGAGCTTCTGGGCAGCGCGCGCCGCGATGCCGCGCGGCGAGCCCCCGCCCCCGGATCCCGGCCCCACCCTGCGCCTGCGGCCGGAGAAGGCCGTACCCGTGGCGTGAGGGGGACCGGGGCGAGCGCGGGGCCGCCGCGCGCCTTCAGGCCTGGCCGACGCCGAGCTGCGCGGCCTCGGGGAACCGCCGCGAGGCGGGCGGCGGCGCCCGGCGCGTGGACGGAGGGGGCTGTCCGTCGAGCTGGAGCCCAGGACGCTTGTCGAGCGCCGGCAACGGCCGCTCGCCCCGCGCCGCCAGGATCGAGTTGTAGAAGGCGCGGGCGCTCTCGTCCCACCCCTTGCACCCGGCGAGCGCCACGATCCGCTCGGGGTCGTACGCCGCGTACGCCGCGCGCGCCATGGCCTGGGAGAGCGCGGGCAGATCGCCGGGCGAGACGAGCTCGCCGAGCTCGGGGCTGCTCAGCACGTCGGGGATGCCCCCGACCCGCGTCGCGACCACGCGGCGTCCGGACGCGAGCGACTCGATCACGACGTTGGGCGTGCCCTCATGATGGCTCGGCAGGACGAGCGCATCGCAGGCGGCGACCCAGCGCGCCACCTGGTCGTGCGGCAGGCGACCCGTCAAGAGGACGCGGCTGCCGAGCCGCTCCGCCGCCGCGCGGCAAGCCTGCTCGTCGGCGCCGCTCCCGACCATCACGAGGTCGATGTCCGGGTGCGCGGCGGCGATCCGCTCGAAGGCGGCGATCGCGTCGAGCGCCCCCTTGTCGCGGAGCAGGTGGCCGACGTAGAGCAGCGTCCGGCGCTCCGCGGAGCGGCCCAGGGCGGCGCGGGCCTCGCCCCGGTCCCGCGGCCGGAACATGGTGCGATCGACGCCGTTCATGACGACATCGATGCGGTCGCGCGGCACGCCGAGGGCGTGGACCCCCTCGGCGAGCTGCTTGCTCACGGCGACGACGCGCGTCGCGCGCTGGAGCCCCCACTCCAGCGCCGGCCTCACCGCCGGCTGCCGGGAGAGCACGTCGATGTCCGAGCCGTGCACCTTGACGATCGCCGGGACGCCGAGCAGCTCCGCCAGGCACACCGCGGCGAAGCCGTCCGGATACGCGAACGAGCCGACGATGACGTCCGGCGCCGGATGGTTCCGCGCGAGCTCCAGGAGCATCGAGGCCGCATAGAGCGGGCCATTGAGGTACGGCGCGACCTTGGGCAGATACAGGAACCGCGGGTGACGCACAGGCAATCCCTCGATCACCTCCTCGCGAGGCGCCTCGTCCGCGATTGACCACTTGGAGAACCGGGAGGCCCCCGGAAACCAGGGGATGGTCGCGAAGACGTCGATGTCGCAATGGCGCGACAGCGCGGCGAACTGCCGCCGGTTGAACGGCGCCTGGCCCGGGTTCATCGCGTTCGGGAAGATCTTGGTGATCAGCAGGATGCGCATACCTCTGCTCCTCCGGGCGCGCCTACTGGCGCGACAGGGGTCCTCCGGTGAGGGGGGTGCGCGGCCTCGCCGCGCGGTCGAGCCACGTTGAGCAGAGAACATGCCACCGCGGAGAGGCTGGAAACGAAGCCGGAGTGGAAGCAGCGGGACTGCCCCAGCCACAAGCGAACATCCACCCTGCCCCAGGCGAGGCAAATTGGCACACGGATGGGGCCGCCTCGGTGAGACAGCTCAGCAGACAGCACGTCTGTACATCAGGACGCGAAATTTACAATGGAGAGCTACAGAGAAAGCTTCGCCAGGAACGCATCTCCCTGGCCCGCGCCCGAGAGCGTCCCTTGACCGAAGTTGATGCTGCCGTAGAAGCGGCCGGCGAGCAGCACGCTCGCTCCTGAGCCCGCTGTGACGTCCAGGGCGACCTGCGTCTGGGCGTCTCCGAACAGCGCGCTGAACAGGTGATCGCCCGAGGGGCCGAGCTTGACAAGGTAGACATCGGTCTTGCCGCGGCTCGTCAGCAGCCCGCCGCCGAAGTCCGCCGCGCCGAAGAGCGGCCCCGCGAGCACGAGGTTGCCGGCGGCGTCCACCGCGGCGCTCGCGCGCGCGCCCGTCTCGAAATCGGTGGACAGCTGGTCCTCCGCGTCGCCGAAGCGCCGGCTCAGGACGTGCGCGCCGGCGCCCGAGAGCCGGGCGACGAACAGGTCCTGCCCGCCGGCGCTCGTCAGGGGGCCGTCGCCAAAGTCGATGGTCGACGCGAACGTGCCCGTGAGCACCACGTCGCCCGTCGCCTCGTGCACCGCGAGGTCGTGGGCCTCGTCGGCCCCGGCGCCGCCGAACCGGGCGCTCCAGACGTGGTCGCCCGAGGGGGAGAGCTCGGCCAGGAAGACGTCGGTGAGCCCCGCGCTCTCGAGCGGCGCCCCGCCGAGGTCGATGGATCCGGAGAAATGCCCCGCGACGAGCAGGTTGCCGGCGGCGTCGGCGGCGATCCCGTGGGCGAGGTCGTCGCCCTCGCCGCCGGCGCGCACGGCGAGGAGCGTGCGGCCGTCCTCCGAGGCGAGCCGCAGCACGAAGGCGTCGCGCAGGCCCGCGCTCGTGAGCACGCCGCCGCCGAAATCGACGGCGCCGTGGAAGCCGCCGGCCACGAGGACGTTGCCCGCCGGGTCGACGGCGATGCGATCGCAGCGATCCGCGCCGGATCCGCCGAAGAGCCTGCTCCAGACGTGCTCGCCGGAAGCGTCGAGCTTGGCGACGAACACGTCGTCGCTGCCGTGCGACACGAGCACGCCGCCGCCGAAATTGACGCTGCCGAACGCGCGGCCCGCCACGAGGACGTCGCCGGCCGGGTCGACCGCGAGCGCCATCGCGAGCTGGTTGCCGTCGCCCGCGAAGCGCTTGCTCCAGAGGTGCGTGCCGAACCTGTCGAACTTCGCCACGAAGGCGTCGGCGCCCGTGGCCGTGAGCGGGCCGCCGCCGAGATCGACGGTCCCCTCCAGCTGGCCGGCCACGATCACGTTCCCGTCCGCGTCGACGGCGACGGAGCGGGCGTACTGGCCGTTCTCGTCGCCGAAGCCGCGGCTCCACACCTCCTCGCAGGCGGGCGCGGCGCCGTCGCAGTCCTCGTCGTCGGGCGTGTCGCACGCGTCGAACGCGGGCAGGACCTCGCCCGTGCACGGGCCCCACGACGTGCCCTCGGCGTTGCAGGCGCGCGTGCCGGCCGCGCAGCGCCCGACGTCGCGCGTCGCCCCGGGGCCCGTGTAGCACGCCTCCTGGGCGCCGGGCGCGCACACGCACCCGGGACAGCCGCAGTCGGGGCCGCTGCACGTGGCCGGCGCGAGCTCCGTGATCCACGCGGCCACGCACGCGAGCTCCTCGGACGAGTACGGGGCGGCGCCGAGCGGCATGCGCGCGCCGCACGAGGGCGCGTCGGTGAGCTTGACGTAGAGCACGCTCTCCTCCGGCCGGTCGGGGTCGGCGAGCACCCCCGCGCAGCTCTGGGCCGGGCGCCCGGCGACGCGGGCGCCGACGCCGAGCGTGACGAGGTCGAGGGCGGCCGCGGGCTCGCCCGGCCCGTGGCAGCTCGCGCCGCCGCAGCGCTCGGCGAACACCGACGGGACGTCGGCGCAGTCGGACGGCGGGCGATCGTCGG
>JAICEP010000261.1 GCA_025924095.1 Sorangium sp. | reverse complement strand
TGGGGACGCGCGCGCCGGGCTTCCGCGCGGCTCGGGCTACTCGCCGCCGGGGGACGCCGGCGAGTCGCCTGAGCCGCTCGTCTCTGGTAACCCTCCGCCGTCGCGCCCGGCGGCCCGGGCGCTCACGCCACGGGCCCCTCTGCAAGGCGACGCACCCGGTGCGCCGAGCGCCGCGGCCCCCTCACACCACCGCTGCACGATGGATCAGACGCTCCTCCGGTCGTATTTCTCGACCATTTACGAGTTCCCCACGGCGGCGGGGACGCTGCGCGTCTCGCTCGACGGCGAGATCGTCCAGGATCAGGCCGGGCTCCCCGAGCTCCTGACCCGCAAGTTCGCCGTGCTCACCGCCTACAACCCGCGCTCGATGCTCATCCCCCGCCGGGTCAACGATCAGCGCCACCACGTCCTCCGCGATCTCTTGATCCTCGGATGTTACCGGGTGGAGCCGTGCGTCGGATCCGAGGCGGAGCCGGAGGGCATCTGGCGCGAGCCGGCCTGGCTCGTCCACGGCATGGACCGGGACGAGGCGATCGCCTTCGGCCGCGTCTTCCGGCAGAACACGATCGTGTTCGCGCAAGGCGGCCGGCCGGAGCTCATCATCACGGATCCGACAGCTGACGACATCGGCCGAACTTTCCAGGGCAACTGGCGGGTTCGGTCATGACCGGTGCGGCGCCCGCGGACGCGGGACGCCGATTCCATGTTGAAACATACCCGCAAAATGTGGGTTCATGCCGTGGCGTTCAGGGATGGGCGGATCGGCCTCGCTCACCACATGAGGAGACACAGCAGAATGCGCACCCAGGTCACCCTCGCGGCGCTCGTCGCCGCGCTCGGGCTCGTCGCCGGCGCTGGCGGCTGCGGCCAGAACAAGGTCTCGGAGTGCAACGCGCTCATCGAGGTCATCAACAAGGGCGTTCAGAGCATCGAGAAGGGCACCAAGGCTGGCTCCGACCAGGGCGGGTCGAGCGAGCTGAAGGCGATGGCCGATGCGATGGACAAGGTGGCGGCCGACGCGGCGCAGGTGAAGCTGACCACCCCGGAGCTGCAGAAGTTCTCGGGCGAGTACCAGGCCATGGCGAAGGAGGTCGCCAAGGCGGCGCGCGATCTCGCGACGTCGGCGGACGCGAACGACGCCGAGAAGAGCAACACGGCCCAGGCCGCGATCGAGAAGGCGATCAAGCAGGAAGATCCCCTCGTCGACAACATCAACAAGTTCTGTCAGGCGCCCTGAAGGGCCGCGCCCGCCGGGCGCCCCCGGCGGGGCTCCCGCGGCGCCCGCGAGGCCCCCGTGCCGCCTGGGACACGCGCCTGCGCACGCAGGCTGCGCGCGGCCTGGCGGCCGATCCGAGCGATCAGGGGACGAAGCGGTAGCCGACGCCGCGCACCGTCAGGATGTGGCGCGGCGAGGTCGCGTTTTCCTCCAGCTTGTTGCGGAGCTGGAGGATGAAGTTGTCGATGGTGCGCGGGGTCCCGTGGTGGGTCGGGCCCCACACCTTGGCCTGGATCTGCTCCCTGGACAGGACCCGACCGCCGGCCTCGGCGAGGCAGAGGAGCACGTCGAACTCGGTCGCCGTGAGCTCGAGCAGCTCCTCGCCGCGGCGGACCTCGCGCGTCGCCGCGTTGATCACGACGTCGCCCGCGCGCAGCTGCGCCCCGTCGGCGCGCGCGATCGCGTCGCGCCGGAGCACCGCCTTCACGCGGGCGAGCAGCTCGGCCAGGCTGAACGGCTTCGTGATGTAGTCCTCGGCGCCGAGCTCGAGGCCCATCACCTTGTCCATCTCGGCGCCGCGCGCGGACAGCATGATCACCGGCAGGGTGCGCCGTTCGTTGCGGAGGATGCGCAGCAGCTCGAAGCCGTTCAGGCGGGGGAGCATCACGTCGATGATGATGAGGTCGACCCCGCCGGCGCGGGCGAGCGCGAGCCCGCGCTCGCCGTCCTCGGCCACCATGACGCGGTAGCCCTCGGCGGTCAGGTTCATCTCGAGACCCATAGCGATGCTGGGATCGTCCTCGACGAGCAGGACGGTCCGCGCCGGTGCTTGAGGGTTCCGGGTCATGCTGAGCACGACCTCTAGCATGTTCATGTCCGGACCGGAGACAGCCGCGCCTACCGCGGCGCGTTCGCTCCGGCGCCCTGCTCCGCCGCTCCGGGGTGCGCTGCGGCGACGTTGTGCGCGGCGTTCGGCGGGTGTCTCCGGGCGGCGCTCGCCCTCTGCGCGCCCCGGAGCGGGAGCACGAGCGTGAACGTGCTGCCCTTCCCGGGCTCGCTGTCGACGAGGATCCTGCCCCTGTGCGCCCGGACGACGTGCTTGACGATCGACAGCCCGAGCCCGGAGCCTTCCTGCTGCCGCGCGAGGAGGTCGTCGACCCGGTAGAACTTCTCGAAGATCCGCTTGTGCTCCTTGCGGGCGATGCCCTTGCCGTTGTCGCGGACCGTGATCAGCGCCGACCGGTTGTGGACCTGGGCGGAGACGCTGATCGTCCTCGGCTGACCGCCGTACTTGTAGGCGTTCGAGAGGAGGTTCACGATCGCGTCGACGAGCGCGCTGCGGTCGCAGAACACGGGCGGCAGGTTCGCGTCGACGGAGATGTCGAGCTCGACGTTGCGCTTCTCGCGGGTCGGCTCGAAGGCGTGGATCGCCTCGTCGACGACCTGCCGGAGGTGGTGCTCCGAGAGCTCGTAGACGCGCCGGCCGCTCTCCATCCGCCCCCAGTCGAGCAGCCGATCGATGAGCTGCTGGAGGCGGGCGCTCTCCTTGGTGAGCGCGTCGATGCAGCGATCCTCGCTGTGCGCGTCGCCGCGCCTGAGCTTGAGCGTCTCGGTGAACATCCGGATCGACGTGAGCGGCGTGCGCAGCTCGTGCGAGACCTTGGACACGAAATCGGCCTGGAGCTCGGACAGGTTGCGCTCGCGCCGGAGGAAGACCCAGACGAGGATGACCCCGGTCGCGAGCGTCCCGCAGAACGTGAGGACCAGGATCCCCATGATGAGGTTGTACTGGGCCTCGCCGAGCACGAGCAGGAGGAAGCCGACGCCCGACAGGAGCACGCCGGGGACGATGACCAGGTAGACGAGGAGCTGGATGATCCGCCGGTAGCCGAGCGTGGTGAGGTCGCGTCTCGGGCTTCGCATGACGGCAGCTTAGTTGGGCGGCGCGGCGGCCGCGAGCCGCCTAGGCGTCGATCCGCTCCAGCACGAGCGCGGGCGCCTCGGCGGGCGCCGGGCCGAGCCGGAAGGCCGCGCGGACGCGATCGACCGCGGCGCGCGCGTCGTCCGCCCGGCGCGCGTGGATGCGGGCGAGGGGCGCCCCGCGGTCCACGCGATCGCCGCGCACGGCGGCGAGCTCGATGCCCACGGCGGGGTCCACGCGCTGGTCGGCGCGCGTCCGCCCGGCGCCGAGCGCGACCGCGGAGAGCCCGATCTCCAGCGGATCGACGGCGACGACGTACCCCTCGTCCTGGGCCGCGACGTCGACCACGACGGGGGCGGCGGGCAGCCGGCCGGGGTCGTTCACCACGGCCGGATCGCCCTTCTGGGCGGCGATCATCCGCGCGAGGACCTCGGCCGCGGCGCCGCTCGCGATGGCGGCCTCGAGCTTCGTCCGCGCCTCGGCCGCGCTCGCCGCGGCGCCGCCGGCGATCAGCATCTCCTCCCCGAGGGCGAGCGTGCACGCGACGAGGTCGCCCGGCCCGCGGCCGTGCAGCACCTCGATCG
This sequence comes from Sorangium sp., assembly GCA_025924095.1. Taxonomy (GTDB): domain Bacteria; phylum Myxococcota_A; class Polyangia; order Polyangiales; family Polyangiaceae; genus Sorangium. Next base: position 6,036 of record JAICEP010000261.1, on the reverse strand, counting down.
CCTCGCGGGTCTCGATGGCGTTGCCGACGGTGCGCCCGAGCGGGGCGCTCATGTCGGTGAGCAGCGCGGAGACGCGCTTGCCGGCCGCGGTCCCGACGCGCACGAGGGCGGTCGCGAGCGCGCGGGCGTCGTCCTGGGTCTTCATGAACGCGCCCCGCCCGACCTTGACGTCGAGGACGAGCGCGTCGATGCCCTCCGCGAGCTTCTTCGAGAGGATGCTGGCGACGATGAGCGGGATCGACTCGACCGTGGCCGTCACGTCGCGCAGCGCGTAGATGCGCTTGTCCGCGGGCGCGATCCGCTCGGTTTGCCCGATCATGCACGTCCCCACCTCGCGGACGATGCGCGCGAACGCGCCGACGTCGAGCGCCACGTCGAACCCCGGGATGGCCTCGAGCTTGTCGAGCGTGCCGCCCGTGTGGCCGAGGCCGCGGCCGGACACCATCGGGACGGGGACGCCGCAGGCCGCGACGAGGGGGGCGAGGCAGATCGAGACCTTGTCGCCGACGCCGCCGGTCGAGTGCTTGTCGACCTTGCGGCCAGGCACGCCGGACAGGTCGAGGACGTCGCCCGAGTGGAGCATCGCGCGGGTGAGCGCGACGGTCTCCGCGTCGTCCATGCCGCGGAAGAAGATGGCCATGAGCAGCGCGCTCATCTGGTAGTCGGCGAGCTCGCCGTCGCCGAGGGCGCGGACGAGCCGCGCGATCTCGTCCTCGGACAGCCGCCCGCCGTCACGCTTCCTCGCGACGAGCTCGACAAGGGTCTGCATTGGCCTGAAGCTTAGCCGGGTTCACCCCTATTTGTCCCCGGCGCGAGCCTCCCTATTGTCCGTGAGAGCGCGCGGGCCGCCCCCGCAGGAAAGCGGACACGGAGCCGGTCGCGGTCGCACTGGAGAAGGGAGCCGTACGGGGCCTCATGAACAGCCTGCTCTACGCCAGGGCCCAGATGGGCCTCTCGCTGGCATTTCACATCGTCTTCGCGGCCGCCGGGGTGGCGCTGCCGCTGATCATGGTCATCGCGGACGCGCTCTGGCATCGGACGGGCGATCGCGACTATCTCGAGTTCTCGAAGCGCATGGCGAAGGGGACGGCGATCCTGTTCGCGGTGGGCGCCGTCTCGGGGACGGTGCTCTCGTTCGAGCTCGGCCTCCTGTGGCCGAGCTTCATGGGGACGTTCGGCGAGGTGATCGGGCTCCCGTTCTCGCTCGAGGGGTTCGCCTTCTTCACGGAGGCGATCTTCCTCGGCATCTATCTCTACGGGCGCGGCAAGCTCCCGCCGAAGCTGCACCTGCTCTCGGGCGCGCTCGTGGCGCTGAGCGGCGCGCTCTCGGCGTTCTTCGTGATCCTGGTGAACGCGTGCATGAACGACCCTGCCGGGTTCACGATGGTCGACGGTCGCCCGGCCGACATCGACCCGCTGGCGGCGATGTTCAGCCCGCCGTGGAAGCACGAGACGCTGCACGGCATCCTCGCGTGCTATCAGGCGACCGCGTTCGTGATGACGGGGATCCACGCGCTGGTGCTCCTGCGGCACCCGAAGAGCCCGCTGTTCCGGAAGGCGTTCGCGGTGACGCTCGCGATCGCCGGGGTGACGGCGCTGGCTCAGCCGTTCGTCGGCCATTTCGCGGCGGTGCAGGTCGGCAAGGGGCAGCCGGCGAAGCTCGCGGCGATGGAGGCGCACTTCGAGACCTCGGCCCGCGCGCCGCTGCTCGTCGGCGGCCTGCCCGACGTGGAGCGGGGCGAGGTCGACTACGCGCTCGAGATCCCGGGGGGGCTGTCGATGCTCCTGCACGCCGATCCCGACGCGGTGGTGCCCGGGCTCGACGCGATCCCGCGCGACGAGTGGCCGCCGGTGACGGCGACGCACCTCTCGTTTCAGGTGATGGTGGGCGCGGGCTCCGCGATGGCGCTGCTCGCGGTGGTCGCGGCGGGGCTCGCGTTGCGCCGGCGGGGGATCCCGGATCAGCGCCCGTTCCTCTGGGCGGCGGTCCTGGCGAGCCCGCTCGGCATCGTGGCGATGGAGGCCGGCTGGCTTGTGACCGAGTTCGGTCGCCAGCCGTGGATCGTGCGGGGCGCGATGCGCACGCGCGACGCGGTGACCCCGTTCCCGCACCTCGCGGCGCCCTTCTGGACGTTCACGGCGCTCTACGTCTTCCTCGGCGTCGTGGTGGTCTACCTGCTCGTGCGCCAGCTCCGCGCGGCGCCGCTCGCGGTGACGGGCGGCGGCGGACCGCACGGGGGCGGGGCGACGGGCGGCGGCGGACCGCACGGGGACGACCGGGCGACGGGCGGCGGCGAGCCGGGCGCGCTCGGGGGAGGCGCGGCCGATGGTCGTTGAGTGGCTCCTTGGCGGGGTGATGGTCGTGGCGCTCGTGCTGTACGCGCTGCTCGGCGGGGCGGATTTTGGCGGGGGCGTCTGGGATCTCCTCGCCTCCGGCCCGCGGAAGCAGGAGCAGCGAGCGCTCATCGAGCGGGTCATCGGCCCGATCTGGGAGGCCAACCACGTCTGGCTCATCCTGGTCGTGGTGCTGCTCTTCACCGCGTTTCCTCCGGCGTTCGCGGCGATCTCGGTCGCGCTGCACGTCCCCCTCACGCTGTTCCTCGTGGGCGTCGTGTTCCGCGGCTCGGCGTTCAGCTTCCGCAGCTACGACTCGCGGCGCGATCGGCGGCAGAAGCGCTGGGGGCTCGTCTTCTCGCTCGCGAGCGTGACCGCGCCGGTGCTGCTCGGCATGATCGTCGGCGCGGTGGCGTCGGGGCAGATCCGGGTGGCGTCGGGGGTGGTGACGAGCGGCTTCTTCGCGCCGTGGCTCTCGCTGTTTCCGTTCGTGGTCGGGCTGTTCGCGCTGGCGCTCTTTGCGTTCCTCGCGGCGGTCTACCTGACGAACGAGGCGGCGGAGCCAGCGCTGGTCGACGACTTCCGGCGGCGGGCGCTCGTCTCGGGCTGCGTGGTCGCGGCGCTCGCGCTTGCGTCCTTCGCGGCCTCGTTCCGGGGCGCCCCGCTCATCCGAGAGGGGCTGACGGATCATCCGATCACGTGGCCGCTTCACCTCACGACGGGCGTCGCGGCCACCGCGGCGTTCTTCGGGCTGTGGACGCGCCGCTTCCGTCTGGCGCGCTTTGCGGCCGCGGCGCAGGTCACGCTGATCCTGCTGGGGTGGGCGGCCTCGCAGTACCCGTTCCTTGTGGTGCCGGACGTGACGCTCGCGGGGGCAGCGGCGAACCCGAGGACGTTGCGATTGCTTGTCTGGGTCCTCGGCGTCGGTTTCGTGCTGTTGTTCCCATCGCTGTACGTGCTCTTCCGCGTCTTTGGCAGCGGCCGGGCGGGGGCGGCGTCGGACAGCGATGACGATCATGAGCGGGAGTAGGGGTGAGGTGCGTGGAAGTCGCGGGATTCAAAATCGACGGACCACCTCGTCCTACCAAGGAGGGGTGCGAGGACGGCTCGCTGAACAGGGCCTCTTTGTCCGTCCGGGCGCCAGAGGGAGAGGGTGCGAGGTCGGGCGCGCATTGCATTCCTGAAACCTGCAACCCTCTCTCATGAGGCCGCCGAAAAATCGCCTGCGCTTTCGCGAGCCTCCCCAGGGCGGTCGAACCGTGTTACGCTCGCAGTCGCAAAGTTTTCAGGATGCTTGTGGGGGAAGGAGCCCTGTAGAGATGGCGAACATAGCTAGATACCGTCGACACGCGATTGTGGGGGTTTTTGCAGCGGCAGCCGGTGTGACGGGCTCGTTCGCCGCGTGCTCGGACTCGTACCGTGGAGAGCTCACCGGCAGCGGCTCGGGTCCCGGCGGGGCGGGCAGCAGCAGCGGCACCGGCGGCGCGGGCGGGGAGGCGGGGAGCACGGGGACCTTCGGGGAGGGAGGGCAGTGCGACCCGACGTGCTCCAACGATCTGAAGAGGATCATCAGCTGCAATGGAGTGACGCTGGGCACGTGCGGGCCGGACGAGGGGTGCGTCAACGCGGCGTGCGTACCCAACCCGTGCGAGGCAGCGGAGAAGTCGAAGAGCTCGTATGGGTGCGACTTCTGGGCGCTGAAGACGGCGCAGCGGCCACAGGCGCAGGGCGCCTGCTTCGCTGCATTCATCGCGAATACCTGGGAGAAAGAAGTAAAGATCTCCGTGGAGCGGAACGGTGAAACGTTGCCCGTTGATGCCTTTGCCTTCATCCCGCAAGGTCAGGGAGCGAATGTCACGTATACGGCCTACGATCCGGCCGTAGGACTTGGTATTGGCGAGGTCGCTGTTCTGTTCCTGTCGCGCAGGAACGGCGGATTGCTCGCGTGCCCGAAGACCCCAGCGGTAGTCACCGAAACAGGCGTCGCCGGGACCGGGCGCGGTTCGGCGTTCCATATAACAACGGACTATCCTGTTGTTGCATATCAAATCGCTCCGTACGGCGGAGGGCAGACTAGCTATACATCGGCGACGTTGTTGTTGCCTACGAGTTCGTGGGATACGAACTACGTTGCTGTGAACGCGTTCCCGATGTCCGATCTTCACTCAGACGATCCGCCTACTGGATTGCCGTCGTTGGAGATTGTCGCTCATGAAGACGATACTCAGGTGACGATCCTTCCCAATCAAGACATCGTGGGTGCGGGGCCGCCCGACGCCCCGGTCGTCGCCTCTGCTACGAAAGATACGCCAGTGACATACACCCTGAACAAGGGGGAGTTCTTGCAGATCTCCCAAGAGGCGGAGCTGACAGGAAGCCCCATAGAGTCGAGTAAGCCAATCGGAGTGTTCGGGGCGTCCTCTTGTATGTATGTCCCTCTGGAAGACAAAGATTGCGACTCGGCGCATCAGCAGATTGCACCGGTGCGAGCGACGGGGAACGAGTATGTGGCGGTCCGGTACGAAGGGCGAATGGGGGGCAGCGACGAGGCTCCGCCGTGGCGTCTCGTGGGCATGGTCGACGGTACGGAGCTGACCTGGGAGCCGTCAAAACCGGCTGGGGCTCCCGACGTGCTTCGCCTCGGTGAGGTCTTCGCATTCAATGCGGCGGGGCCGTTCGTGGTGAAGAGCCAGAACGGAGAGCATCCATTTTATTTCGGTGGTTACATGACAGGCGGGTCGCGCTTTGAAGGGGAAGGCGATCCGGAATGGGTCAATGTTATACCGCCGACTCAATTCCTGAATTACTATGTCCTCTACACAGATCCCACGTACCCGCAAACCAGTTTGAATGTTGTGCGAACTCGCTCAAAGTTTGACGGTAAATTCGCGGACGTGACTCTGGAGTGTATGGGAGTTCTTGCGGGGTGGGAGAAGATCGGTGATTACGAGTATACGCGAGTACCGCTTGTGAGCGGAGACTTCCAGGGGGCCGGGGACTGCATCAATGGTCGCCATGTGATGTCAAGTGAACTGCCTTTTGGCGTGACAGTTTGGGGATGGGGCGCGACGAGTGACACACTCCAAGTGTCCTATGCATATCCTGCCGGCGCAGGTTTTCAGCCGATCAACGAGATCAAGATTCCTCCGACCCCTCGGTGATGCTGCAGGCGTAATCTCGGCCGTGTAGGGGTCGTATGTAATTCGCCGTTCGTGCTGGATTTTTGCGTACATGAGCGCCTGGATTTTGCGTGTGCAATCCAGGCGCTTTCGTCTACTTGGCGAAGTGGTAAACGCTGGACTGGTACAGTGAGTTTTATGGTGCCGCGGGTCGCCAGTTCGGACAGAGCTCGAACGGGGTGATGTTCGAGCCTGACGACGTGAGTGGTTATCAAGCCCAGCAGCGGCCGCAGCTCATCTGCCCAGCCGCCACCCATATCAGAGCCGTTCACGTGCCCGCGCGGAGACCACCAGCCGTCTCTCCGCCCTCACGATGCGCCCGCGCTACTCCCCATCGGCCGGTGCGGAAGTCCCCGCCCGCCTCCACCGCCCCCGCACCCCCGCCCCCGCCCCGGACACAGCCGCGCCCGCCCCGGGGGGCTTCTCGCACCTCCTGGTTCGACCCAGGAGACATCCTCCCCCGGCCCGAGTAATCTCCCGCCCGGACGCCGGCCCGCATGCGGCGGAACGCTCGCGTCAACCT
>JAICEP010000260.1 GCA_025924095.1 Sorangium sp. | reverse complement strand
GCGGCGCCACGGAGCAGGCGCTCCTGAGCCTCCGGCTCGCGGTGGAGGACGATCCCGACGTGGTCGGCACGGCCGCGGGCCTCGCCCGGCAATGGACCCAGCGCTGGGACGAGCTGCTGCGGGCCGTGCCGGAGGGAAAGGCGGGGGTCGAGCTGCTCGAGCGGATGGCGGCCGCGGGGGACCGCCGGGACGAGCTGGACCTGCGCCTGCGCTGCGCGGAGGAAGCGATCGCGCGCGCTCCGACGCGCGTCGGCGCGCGCTGGGCCGCGGGCAACGCGCTGCTCGCGATGCTGGAGGATCCGAGCTCCGCCCGCTGCGGCGACGCGGGAGGCGACGAGGCGCAGCGGGGCGCCTGCGAGCGGCAGATCGAGGCGCACGCGGCGGCGATTCAGGAGTCGAAGGGCGACTCGTTCTACGCGGTCCAGCTGCGGGCGCGGCTCCTCCTCGCGCGCAAGAAGAGCGCGGAGGCGGAGCAGCTGCTCGCGGGGAGCTGCGAGCGGCTCGACAACCGGCTCGGCTGTCTCCGCCTGCGGGTCGTCGCGGCGGCGCAGCTCGGCTCTTCCGAGCGGCTCCTCCCTGCGAGCCGCGACCTGATGCTGGCGTCGTGCAGCGCCCACGCGGCGTGCGCGTCGGCGGCGACCTGGGTCGGCGACCTGCTCGCCGCGCGCAAGGACTACTCGTCTGCCGTGACCTACTACGCGCGGGCGGCGCAGGACGAGCCGACGGAGGAGCGCCTCCTCAAGCTCGCCGACGCCGCGAGCGGGGCGGGCGCGCACGTCGAGGCGGCGGCCGCGCTCGAGCGCCTGCTGCAGCGCCGCGGCGGCCACGACACCGAGCTGCGCAAGAGGATCCTCGACGAGCGGGCCAAGGCCCTGGCGCCTTCGCTCGCGCCGTAGGTAGACTGCGCGCCCCCTGTGGCCATGCGCGCCTCTGTCCGCCTCCAGCGAAGCGCCTTGTGAAGCTGTCGTCGTTGCCGCGCGCCCTGATGCACGGGGGCACGGGGGTCGCGTTCGCCGTCCTCCTGCCGCGCGCCGTCTCGCTCGCCGCCCAGTGGGTGCTCGCGCTCTCGGCCCAGCCCGCGGCGCTCGCCGCGCTCGCCAACTACACGTCGCGAGGGATGGTCGTCGTCTCGCTGGTCGCCGCCGGCCTCGCGCCCATCCTGGCGCGCCGGACGCGCGCGCTCTCGACGAAGGCGGGCCGCGCGCTCGCCGGCGGCGCGCTCGCGATCATCGCCGCGATCGCCTTCAGCAGCACGCTCGCCCACGAGCTCGCCTTCGGGCTGGGCGGCACGGCGGGGCTCGTCACCGCGTTCTTCAGCGCGTGCACGCTGCTCGCCGCCGCCTCGCCCAGCATCTGGCCGCTCTTCCAGCGCGAGGGCCGATACCTCCAGGCGCTCGCGGTGCTCCTCGTCTTCTCGCCTGGCGCGTCCATGCTGGCCGCGCTGAGCGGCCGCCCCTGGGCCGTCGCGACGGCCATCGGGCTCGCCGGCGCCTCGCCCGCGCTGCTCCTGCTGCGTCCGACCCGGCTCCGGCGCGCTGCCCGTTATGCGATGCTCGTCATCCGGCGCGCGGCCCCGCACTCCATCGCGAACTTCTCGACGGTGGTCGTCTATCCCATCTCGCTCAGCGTGAACCTGAAGTACATCGGCGAGCATCGGGTCGGGCAGCAGGTGCTCTACTGGTCCTTTGCCCTGGCCCTCACGAACGCCTCCCAGGCGTTCGCCGCGCGTGCCGTCGCGGGCGCGAGCGGATCGGGAGACGAGGCGACCTGGCACACGCGCGCCCTGCGCGCGTGGCTGCCGCCGGCGGTCGCGCTCTCGGCCGCCGGTGCGCTCATTTACGCGCTCTTTGCGATCCCGATCCCCTGGCTCCCTCACACGGGGGCTGCGCGTGACGCCATGACCGCGACGATGCTGGTCTCCGCGACGGGTCCGCTCATCACCGACGCCCTGTGCGTCTACTTCTCCGGCCCGCGTTCGCGCCGCGCGCTCCCCGTCGGCAGCGTGCTGAGCAGCGCGTGCGTGGCCGGGTGCCTTCTCCTGGCGCCGGAGCCCCTGGTCCGGCATTTCGGCGTGTTTGGCCCGTCGGTGCTGGTCGGCGTGGCGCGCCTCGCCTTCGTGCTCGACGCGCCCATGCGACGGTACGCGCTCGGAGCGATGGTCCTGCTCATCGCCGCGTTCGCCGTCGCGCTGGCGCTCGGGCCGGGCGTGAGCTTCCAGTAACTCGCCTCGACCTGGGCACCGCTGGCCCGTGTCAGGCAGCCATCCACGTCGAGGCTAGGCTCGCGCGGTGCTTCCGCGGCGCGCCGCGCGGCGGCTCGCCGGAGCGGCCGCCGTGGCCCGGGCCCTGCCGAGGGCGAGGAGCGCGAGCGCGATGCCGCCGAGGCCGGCCGTCCACGAGGCGCCGGGCTGCCCGGGCGCCTCGGAGCAGACGCAGCCCCGGCCGTAGAGGAGCGTGTCCCCCGGCAGCGCCAGGTCAACGCCGCCCACGCCGACCCCGCCACCGCCGACCCCACCGGCCCCGGCCCCGCCACCGCCGGCCCCGCCGGCCCCGGCCCCGCCGATGCCGACCCCACCGGCGCCGTCTCCACCGGCCCCACCGGCGCCGTCTCCACCGGCGCCGCCTTCGCCCTGCGGCATGCGCACGATCACCCCGTCCGAGCCGCGATCCGGGGAGAGCCCGGCGGCGGAGACCGCGCGGACGCCGACGTAGTACTTCGCCCCGTCGAGGAGCGGCAGCCTGCTGATAGAGGCCTCGGTGACGTCGCCGACTTCCCGCCACGCCGGCGAGCTCACGTAGTTCCCCTCGCCGCCCACGACCGCCACCTCGTAGGACGTGGCCATCGGGACCTTCGACCACGCCACGTACAGCGTGTCCCGGGTCTCGATCTCGTCGACGTCCTCGCTGGAGCCGCTCGTGCTCGGGTCGATCTCCCAGACGTAATCGGGGGCGGGCAGGTTCTCGTGCCGCAGGTTGTAGAGGTAGCCGTCCGCGACGCTCACGACGATGTCGTCATGGCCGTCGCCGTCGGTGTCCGCGAGGATCGGCGCGCCGACGGGCTCGCCGAAGGCATAGGACCACAGCAGGCGCTCCGAGCACGCGTCGACCGCGTAGAGGAAGCCGTTCGTGGAGCCGACCACGACGGTGGGGCCTGCGGCCGCGAGCCCGGTGAGGTTCTGCGAGATCGCGGCGTCCCCGAGCTGGCCCATGACCGCGCCGGCCTGCTCGGCCGCGCGCTCGTCGGCGAACGAGGCGTCGCCGGCGAGCACGACGAAGCTCGACCGGCCAGCGCCGGGGCCGTCGAGCTTGGTGAACGAGAGGCGCGCCGGGTGCACGTACGAGCCCTCGACGAGGAGGGGCCTCCCGTCGCACCTGGCGATCGCGCCGTGCGGGTACGGGCGGCTGCCCACGGGGCCCCTCCAGAGCGCGGCGCTCAGATCGTGCGGCAGCGTCCTCTCGGGGTGATACCCCCCTTGCAGCGTCATCTCGAGCCGCTCGTCTCCCGACACGTCGGCGAGGATCGGCATGAAATAGGGCAACCGCTCCGTGCTCTCGCGGAGGGCGCTGCCGTCTCGGCCCGACAGCACGCGGGCGGAGTTGATCGCCACGGCGACGTCCTCCGCCCCGTCTCCGTCCCAGTCGGCGATCGCGACGGCCTGGGTCCCGGCCGAGGCGTTGATGTCATGCTTCCATCGCATCCCGCCGCTCCGATCGAGCGCGAGGATCTCGGTGCGATAGGTGGGATCGACCGTGAGCGCCACGAGCTCGGGCGCGCCGTCGCCGTCGAGGTCTCCGTGCAGCACGTCCCACGCGGGCGGCTTCTGCACCGCGGTCTCGCTCGTCTGTCTGCCGTTCGCGTCGAGCGCCACGACCGCGTACCTCGGCGGATCGACGAGCGGGTGCCGTCGCCTGAAGCACGCGAGGGTCGCCGGCGTGCGGTCGTCGGCGGGCCAGATGGAGGCGCCGAACGCATCGATGACGCGCCAGGCCGCCTTGGCCGGCGCGACATTGCTCGCGTCCTCGGACGCGATCCGGAGGAGATCACCCCGGCTGTCGACGACGACCACGCTGGCGGCCGCGTCCCCCGGCGACAGCTTCGCCGCGATCGGAGCGCGGCCGAAGTCCACGTACGCACCGGGGCCTGTGCTGTAACTGCCAACGCGCAGGCCCGGCACGACCTCGCGCCCCTCGTGCATGAGGTTCGTCGGCGCGAGCGAGGCGTCGAGCAGCGCGACGAACCCGTCTTCGCGGGAGACCATGAGCCGCGGCGCCGCCGGAGACGTCGCCGCCGGCACGTCGAGCGCCGCGACGCCGACGCCGAGGTCGACCCGGTACACCGCGGCAGGCGAGGCTCCGGCCGCGCGCGTCTCGTAGGCGGTGAGCGCCACCGGCGCCGAGGTCGCTTCGAGCACGAGCTCACCGCGCCCGTCGCCGTCGAGATCCGGCGTGACCAGCGCCTGGCTGAGCCCCGTCTGCTGCGCTCGCCCCCAGTCGAGCCGCGTGCGGACCAGCTCCCCATCGAGCGACCAGAGCCGCTCGACGCGCTGTCCGGCTGCGCGGCTGAACCGGAACGCCGACACGCGGTCCTCGCGCGAGGTGATGATCCACTGCCCGGCGCCGGCCTCCCCGGGGATCGCGCCCTGCGCGATCTCCTCGGGGATGACGGCGAGCTCGGCGCCCGTGGCCGCGTCGAGCACGAACGACGTCCACGTCTCGCCTGTCTTGCCGCTCGCCAGCACCTCGAGCGCGCCGTCGCCGTCGAGATCCCAGGCGAGGCGCGTCGGGGCCCGGGCGTCGCCGCCGTCGTTGGGGCTGAGCGTCTTTCGCCAGACGACGGCCAGCGATGGGCTCTCGCCCGGCCTGTACGCGAGCAGGGAGACCTCGCGCGCCCCCTCCACGCCGAACACCCGATTCTGAAAGCAGAGCGCTCGCTGGGGGCTCGGGGGGTCGCCCAAGGTCACGGCCTCGCACGACGCGCCGCCGAGGTGCGCTCCGACGATCGCGGACTCCGCGAAGACGTCCCCAGCCCCGGAGACAAATAACAGTCTGTCTTGAGAGGATACGAGGAGATCGGCGGCTCCGTTCCCGTCCCAGTCGCCCACGGTGTCGATCAAGGCGTTGCAACGCGCGCGCTTCGGCGGGGAGGGCAGCCTCTCCACGGCGCTGAACCCCCTCGCGAAGCTGTAGATGACGCCCGGGCTGTCGGTCCGCACCGCGCAGCAGCCGCACTCGTCGAGGAACAGATCGAGGTGGCCGTCACCATTGAAGTCTGCGAGGCGCGCCGCGCCGAGCACGCCGAGCTCCGAAGCGTCCTCCATCCAGAGGATGACCCCGCTCGCCCCATCGAGCACGGCCGCCCCCGCGCCGGTCAGGACGATCGCCTCGAGCAGGCCGTCTCCGTCGAGATCCTCGACGGCGTGCAGCGTCCGGAAGCCCATCGAAGGGGTCCTCCAGCGGGTGAAGCCCTGCGGATCGGAGAGCGTCACGCGCCCTCCGGAGGCGAAGAGCACGTCGAGCTCGCCATCCTGGTTCACGTCGCCAGCGAACACGCTTCTGGACAGGAGCGCTCCGCCCAGGTACGAGCGCCAGTAGGGCGCCGGCTTGACGATATTGCTCGTGGACGGCGTGGCGCCCGTGCGCTGCGGGTCGTGACGGGCAGAAGGCCAGTCTGCGAACGCGTCATTCCCGGCGAAGAGGAGCGCGGAGCACGCTGCCATCGCGCCTGCACGCGTGACGATCGATGACCGTGTCATTCTGCTTGTCCTCAGCGAGCGAGCGTAGCGCTGCGCACGCGGCCGAAGTGTAGTCCATCCCGGCGGAGCGGCAGCAGCCAGCAAAAGTCCTCCCGGCCGGGACCTCTGCCGCGCCCGCGACCGGGCATTCGGGCCGTAGACAGCCCGAGCTGCGGATGTTATACTACATCCGCTCCCATTTCGGAACGCCGGCTTGAATTTTGGGGACCTGGGGCGCACCTTAGCCCTCCGCGCGGACCCCTACCCTGGGAAACGCGCCTCTAACGCACGACTTATGGCCGACGAACTCAGAGCCCCCTCGACATCCCTGTCCCCAAACGACGCTTCCACCGAGCGCTCGTTCGATCTCGTAGCGGCCTTGCGCATCGTTAGCAAGCACTGGGCCACCGCGCTCTCGACGCTGCTCTTCGTCGCCCTCAGCGTGACGTTCTACACGCTCGGGCAGAAGAAAATTTATCAGTCGACGACGACAGTGCAGTTCGATCCGAATCCTCCGAGGCCGCTCGGCCGCGGAGTCGACACCGTGGTCGACATGGGCGCTGGGTCGTACTGGAACAACCGAGAGTATTACGAGACCCAGTACAAGGTCATCCGGTCGATGCGGGTGGCGCTCGCGGTCGTCGCCCAGCTGAGCCTGCAGAGCGACGTTTACTTCCTGGAAAACCTCCCGAAGGAGGCGGCGGCTCCCGCGCCGAAGACCGTGACCGCTGAGGAGGCCGCGGAGCTCGTGCTCGAACGGCTCTTGATCGAGCCGGTGAAGGACAGCCGCCTCGCGGTCGTGCGTTACATCGATGCGGATCGCGAGCGGGCTCAGCGCGTGCTCTCGACGCTGATGGATGTTTACATCGAGCAGAACCTCGATGAAGCGCTCGCCTCGACGACCTCGGCCGTCGACTGGCTGAGGATACAGCTCGACAAGCTGAAGAATGACCTGGAGGCGAGCGAGACCTCGCTCCACGAATACAAGCTCAGCCATGACATCCTCGACGTGGATTTCGAGGACAAGACCAACCTGCTTCGTGAGGAGATGAAGCAGATCAACGACGCCCTCACGTCCGTGCGCACGCGGCGGGAGGAGTTCGCCGCGAGGAACCACGAGCTGTCGAAGGTCGACCCGAACAACCCGACCGACCTCCCCGCCTCGGAGCTCATCCAGAGCCCGGTCCTCCAGATGCTGCGCGCGCGCCAGGAGGAGTGCGTCCGCGAGCGCGACGCGCTCCTCGGCTCTGGCAAGGGCGATAACCACCCGGACGTCCGCGCCGCCAACGAGCGGATTACCGCCAACCGGAACGCGCTCATCGCCGAGGTCAAGAATGTTCAGGGCGCGGTGAGCCGCGATCTCGCCATCGTGAAGCGCCAGGAGACGGGCCTCGCGGCGCTGCTCGAGGACTCGAGAAAGCAGGCCTTCGGGCTGAATTCTCTGAAGATCGAGTACGACCGCCTCCGCAGGACGAAGGACAACACGGAGAAGCTCTACCAGCTCGTCCTCGAGCGCACGAAGGAGAGCGACCTGCAGCGGATGATGCGGGTGAACAACATTCGCGTCCTCGACAGGCCGAGCCTCGCGCTCATCCCGCTGCGTCCCCGCGTCGGGACCAACATCGCGGTCGGCATCTTCGCCGGGCTGCTCCTCGGGATCGGGGCGGCGCTGGGGCGGGCGTTGCTCGATCGCACGCTGAAGACGCCGGATGAGGTGGAGCGGGAGCTCGGCCTACCCCTCCTGGGCCTCCTGCCGGAGTTCGACAATCGAGGCAAGAAGGAGGCCGAGCTCCGCAAGGCGAACCGCCGCGGCAGGCGCGCTGCCCAGCCGGGCCGGCACGAGCTCGTCGTCCATGATCAGCCGAAGAGCGGGATCGCGGAGGCGGCCCGCGCGATCCGGACCAACCTGCTCTTCATGTCGCCCGACCACCCCTACAAGACGCTGCTCGTCGCGAGCGCCGGGCCCGCGGAGGGAAAGACGACGGCGTGCTGCTGCATCGCCGTCGCCATGGCGCAGGCAGGACAGAAGGTCGTCCTCATCGATTGCGACCTCCGCAAGCCGCGCCTCCATCACATCTTCGGGAAAGGCATGGAGATCGGCGTCACGAGCGCGCTGCTCGACGACTCGGTGGTCGACGACGAGAGCGCGCTCAGGACGGAGGTGGAGAATCTCTATGTCATCCCCGCGGGCCCCATCCCGCCGAACCCGGCGGAGCTCCTGCACAGCGATCGCTTCAAGGCGCTGCTCCGCAAGCTCCAGGGCCGCTTCGACCGCGTGCTCATCGACAGCCCTCCCCTGCTCGCGGTGACCGACGGCACCGTGCTGTCCACGCTGGTCGACGGCACCGTGCTCGTCGTACGAGCATCCGTCACGACGCGCGACTTTGCGCGCCATGGGATCCGGGCGCTCTACGACGTCGGGGGTAAGACGGTGGGGGTCGTGCTGAACGCCGTGAACCTGAACCGGCAAGAGTACGGCGGCTATCGCTACTACGGCTACAAGAGCGACGAACCTTACCAGACGCCTGCCGAGCCGGCGCCCTCCGACCCAGCGGGGCCGCCTCCGCCTCCGCTGCCGAATTGAGGAGCGCCGGCCCTTGCTCTCCTTGAGGCTCCCCGGCGCACGGGGCATCCCCCGCGCACACGGCGCTCGGCGCGCCGCCAAGGCAGCCCCCGCCGGGGCGAGGACGCGCCGCGTCCGGCTCTGGGCGACGGTGCTCGTCGCCGCCCTGGCGGCGCTCGGCCCCGTCCTCGAGGGGACGCTCGGCGACGGGATCGGGTGGACCGTCGGCCTCCTGGTCCTGATGCTCGCCCCGTCGCTCGCCCGCGCCGGCGGTCCCCGCTTCCATCCGCTGGATCCGGAGACGTACGTGCCGGCCACGTACTTCCTCAGCGTCGCTTACACTCCCGTCCTGCGCCTGCTCATGTCCACTGGACTCCATCTGTCGAGCCGTGACGAGGCGGCCATGGAGGTAGCCTACGTCGGCGCAGCCGGATGCGCGCTCGTGTGCACCGCCCTGAGCCGGGCCCCCGAGGCGCCGAACCTCGATCGCCTGGTGCCGATGCACAACCCGAAGGCGATCCTGGATCAGGACTGGGGGACAATGGCGGCCGGAGCGCTCGGGATCGGGCTCGTATTCGCGTGGATCGCCTCGATCGGCCTGGGGCGGTTCTTCACGCTGAGCTACGGGGCCACCCACCTGGAAGGGCATGGCAAGGGCCTGTTGATCTCGGGCTGGTACCTGATCCAGATCGCGGCCGTCTACTTTTTTCTCCGGATCGCGTCGCTCCGCAAGGCCGGTCTGCGGGTCCCGATGCTGGTGTACGTCGCCGGGATGCTGCTCCTCATGACCTTCCTGCTCAACACGGCGACGGGGCGGCGAGGCCCTCTCATCTTTGCTATCCTCTCCGTCGGGCTCGGGTTGCATGCCTTCGGTGTCCAGATCCGGCGCCTGTGGCTGGCCATCGGCATGGTGTGCGTCCTCTTCTACGGCATCGCGATGGACGGCGCCCGGTTCAAGCAGGGCAGCGGGCTCGACGCGCAGATCGAGTCGGCGGTACTGCGCCTCGATCAGACAGAGAACGTGCTGGAGATCAGCGAGCTCCAGCGCGTCTACGATAACCTCGTCACCATCGTGAACGAGAGGCCTCCCCTCGTAGCCTACCCGGGCGAGAGCTGGATCAACGCCGTCCTCATCCTGGTGCCCAAGCCGATCTGGCACGAACGGCCGCTCGCGCTATCGGAGCGCTATGTCCTGTGGATGGATCCTGACTTTGCGCGCCATGGCGGCGGCTTCGCCATGAGCGCTGCCACCGAGGGATACCTGAACCTTGGTTTCCTCGGTACGTTCATCCAGATCTCGGTGATGAGCGCCGTCTTCTTCATGCTGCCGCTCGTCATGGCAGCCGCGCGCGAGACGCCGCTGTTCGGCCGTGCGACCGCCGTGTGCCTCGCCTCGTTCGCGTACTACCAGTTCCGGGGCGAGCTCAGCTCCCTGCTCAAGATCACGCTCACGCTGGGGGCCGCGATGCTCGTGGGGGTCCT
>JAICEP010000259.1 GCA_025924095.1 Sorangium sp. | reverse complement strand
GAGGAACCCCAGGCAAGCGACGACGAGGCGAGCGCTCCGCATCAGCGCACCCCCCACGCCGCATAGCGGTTCTGGCGCAGATCGGACGCGCGCGCGGCGGCGATGCGATCGATCCGCTCCGTCTGGCCGCCCTCCCTCGGGAACGGCGCGACCGGATCGAGGAGCGCGGTGGTCGAGCGCGCCTCGATCAGCGAGGGCAGCGGCGCGGCCGCCGCGGACGGCGCGCCGTCGTCGCCGGGCGCGCGCGCGACGGAGGCGCGCTCTTCCCGGATCTGGCCGAAGATCAACGCCGCGGCGGCCGCCGCCGCGGCGAGGGTCGAGAGCGCCGCCATCGTGACCGGCGCGATGCGCCGGGCGCGATGCGCGGGCGAGGCGCGGAGGGCCCCCTCGACGAGCGCGCGGTTCCGGAGCTCCGCGAGCGGCGCCGGACGCCACGCGGCCCGGAGCGCGACGGCGAGCTCCGCGAGCTCGTCGCGCGCGCCGGGCGAGGCGAGCTCCCCGTCGCCGCCGGAGCCGCCGCCCCGGCCGGGCCCGCCCCAGCCGGCGGCCCCTGGATCGAGCGCCTCCCGCAGGCGCTCGGCGGCACGCCGCTCGGCCCTGGTCGGCGGCGCGTCGTCGTCGCCGAGCGCGCGCGCGAGCAGCGCGTCGTGGTCGGCCCTGTCGAGCCCGAGAGGCCGAGCTGCGGCCCGGAGCGTCTCCGCGAGCGGGACCTCGCCGCGATCGAGCGCCTCCGCGAGCTCGCGCGCGGCGCGCGGCTCGTCGTCGGACGCCGGCGCGAACGGCTCCGCCTCGGGCGAGACGAGCGCGAGCCGCCGGCCGCGCTCCGGGCCGCCGCGGCGCTCCACGGGCCCGTTTCCGGTCGGCGGGGGGCGCGGATCCGAGGGCCGCCGCGGCTTCATCGCGCCCCTTCCTTATGCTCCGCGCGCGGCGCGGCAACCCCCGCGGCGAGCACCTTCTTCAGCGCGGTCATGGCGCGGTGCAGGACGACATCGAACGTCGCCACGCTGACCCCGAGCGCGAGGGCCACCTCGTCGCGGGGCCGCTCCTCGAGCACCCGGAGCCGGATCGCCTCGGCGTAGCGCGGGTTGAGGCGCCCGAGCGCGTCATCGACCCGCGCCCGCGCGTCGGCGAGGTCGCGCTTCTCGCAGAGCTCGGCCTCGCCGCGGGCGGTGAGATCGGTCTCGGCGGCGTCGATCTCGCGCTGCAGATCCTCGGGCTCGAAGAGCGCCTCGCGGCGTCGCGCGCGGAGCATGTCGAGCGCGATGCGCAGCGCGATCACGCGGAGCCAGGGGTAGATGCCGCAGCTCTGCCACTGGAACTGGGAGAACCGCTCGACCACCCGCGCGTACGTCTCGGCGAGGGCGTCCTGCGCGGCCGCGTCGGAGCCGAGGCGGGGCAGCAGCACCGCGCGGTACAGCGCAGGCCCGTACCTGCGGAGCAGCTGGCCCAGCGCGGCGCGATCGCCCTGCGCGGCGCGATCGCATTGCAGGCGCTCCGCCTCGAGATCAGGCCTCGCTGCTGCCACCGCCGTCACAGCGGCGACGATACCCGGACGTGGGACGGTTCGCACCGAAGTCCGCCTTGCGCCCGCGGCGGGACGGCGCCCCCCGCGGCCGTGGAGGAACGCGGGCGCGCCGCCGAGGTGCCGCCGCGCGCCTCCGCGAGGGCGCCACGCGGCGGCGGGGACCGAGCGCGGGAGGGCTGCCGCATTCACACCTCGACAACGGCCCAAAGCCGTGGACCTTACGGCCCGGAGCCTCCACATTGTGCCGGCCTCGGCGCGGAGCGTTCTCCGTGAAAGGAAGCCCTCGTGACCCTCGATACAACGTTCAGGTCTCGCGCACGCCCCGGGGTTGGGCGGCGCGTCGGGACCGGCCTGTGACGGCAGGGCCGTCCGGCGAGCGGCGGCGCTCGTTGAATTGCGCGCGCTGCGGCGCCCTCAACGGGAGCGACTTCAGCCGATGCATCCGCTGTGGAGCGCCGCTGCTCCTCCCTTCGGCCCGCGCCGTGCCGGCGAGGGGGCCCCTCGATGGGCGGAGCCTGCTCGCGACAAAGATCCTCGGCGGGCTCACGGCGTTCGTATTCGTCGGGCAGATGGTGGCCGCGCACTCCCGCGATCTCGGCCTCCTCTCGGCGTGGGACAGGTCGAACTACCTCCGCTTCGGCGCGCTCCTCGTGGAGCCAGGCGCGCCGTTCGAGCCGTTCCGCCTGCTCTCCGCGGTCTTCGTCCACATGGGCGTCCTCCACTTCGGCATGAACATGATGACGCTCGGCATGCTCGCCCGCGCCGCCGAGCCCGCCGTCGGCTCGGCGCGGTTCGCGATCGTCTACGTCCTCACGGGCCTGTTCGGCTTCATCGCGAGCGCCGCCTGGAACCTCTTCGTGCAGCCCGAGGTCGTGTGCACGGCGGGCGCGAGCGGCGCGGTGTTCGGCGTGATGGGCCTCCTGCTCGGCTGGCTGCTCCGCCGCCGCGACCCGCGCTGGAAGGACCTGGCGCTCCAGGCCGTGTTCTACATCGTCCTCTTCGGCTTCGTCGTGAACGCGTCGAACACCGGCATCCGCATCAACAACGCGGCGCACATCGGGGGCCTGGCCAGCGGCGCGCTGCTCGGGGTGATCTACGCGGGCCCGGCGCGGGTCCGGTTCGAGGGCGTGATGAACGCCGGCGCGCTCGCCGGCGTGCTCGCCTGCCTCGCCGCGCTCGGGCTCGCCCAGCGCTCGCCGCTCTGGCGTGCCACGGAGTCGATCGACGGGCTCTCGCGGATCGAGGCGCCCGCACGCGAGGAGCGCGACGAGCCCGGGGCGGCTCCGCGGGAGGCGACCGGGGCGCTGTCGCCGCGGTCGGCGGGGTCGCCCGCGCCGGGCGGCCCCGCCGAGGCATGACGCTGATTGCCGCGCCCTGCCCGACCGTCTAAGCGCCATCCTCGCATTCACGTGGGGGCGGGCCTGTCCGTCCGTTCCCTCTCAGGAGACGTCATGGTCCGAACCTCATCGCGCATCGCCTCGTGCGTGCTTGCCGCGTCTCTCCTCGGCGGCTGCCACGTCACCATCCAGAGCGGCAGCAAGCCGGCCGAGACGTCGCCGCCGCCCCCACCTCCCCCCGCCAAGACCGCCTCCCGGTCGCGCAAGCCGGCCAAGCCGGATCCGGAGCCGGCGCGCCGCAAATCCCCGAAGTGGCGCCTGCCCACGCACAACGCGCCGCGCATCACCGCCCCGAACGTGTTCGGCAACGGGGAGAGCGGCGCCTTCCGGGGGCTCGCCTACGTGATCCCCGAGAACAGCCGGAAGCTCCCCAGCTTGGACGGGCTGGTGCCGTTCGCAGTGCTGTACACCGACAAGTTCGAGGTGAAGTCGCAGGACTTCTCCGCCGGCTTCCCGGGAGCGCTCGCGCAGAACGAGTGGTTCGCCCTCCGCTTCGAGGGCGAGTTCAAGGCGCCGCAGGAGGGCATGTACCAGTTCCGGCTCACCGCGGACGACGGCGCGATCCTCTACATCGACGACAAGCGCGTGCTCGCGAACGACGGGGTCCACACCGCGAAGAGCGCGGACGGCGAGACGCGGCTCACCGAGGGGACGCACCGGCTGCGGCTCGACTATTTCCAGGCGCAGCGGGGCCAGGTCGCGCTCCTGCTCCAGATGGGCCAGAAGGATAAGCTCGAGCCGCTCGTCGGGCTCCGCTGACGAAGGACCGCGCCGGCCGGCCGACCGGAGCTCGGCCAGCGCCGTCCGGCGCCGCGCGCTGCAGGCTGACGCGTGCCCGCGCACGCCACAGCGCCCCCGATCCCCTTTTCGTGTATCGTCGCCGCCGCCCATGGCGTCGGTGAACCCACTGTCGCGCGAGCTCGTCTTCAAGATCGTCTATTACGGGCCCGGCCTGGGCGGGAAGACGACCACGCTCGAGTACCTGCACGCCACCGCGAAGCCCGAGTACCGCGGCAAGCTCGTCTCCCTGGCGACGCCGGTCGACCGGACGCTCTACTTCGACTTCCTGCCGGTCCGACTCCCGCAGCTGCGCGGGATGAACGTGCGGCTCCAGCTCTTCACGGTGCCGGGGCAGGTCTACTTCAACGCGACCCGAAAGCTGGTGCTCACGGGCGCCGACGGCATCGTGTTCGTCAGCGACTCGCAGGCCGTTCGCGCCGACGCGAACATGGAAAGCCTGGAAAATCTGCGCGACAACCTGGCCGAGCAGGGGCGGGGGCTGCAGCACATCCCGCTCGTCTTTCAGCATAACAAGCGCGATCTGCCGGATCTGCTCCCCCTGGAGGAGCTCGACGCGATGCTGAACCCATTCCGCGCCGTCTCGCTGGCCACGTCGGCGAAGACGGGGCTCGGCATCTACGAGGGGCTCGAGGAGATCAGCGCCGCGGTGCTGCGCGCCTTCGAGAGCCGCCTGCCCGACGCGATGGGCAGCGGGCTCGGCGGGTTCGACGCGATCGAGGGCGGGCTCGTCACCGCGCTGCGCGACGCGTCGCCGCCGCCGTCAGCGCAGTTCGATGCGGTGATCTCGCGGCTCGCTCCGCCCAGCAAGCCATGGTCGACGATGCCCCCGCACTCGACGATCGACGAGCCGGGCGAGGGCGAGGCCGCGCCCGGCTCGACCTCCTCGCCGGGTCTCGACGTCCCGCCGCGCAGCACCGGCGTCGGGGATCCGGTGAGCCGCGGGCTGCCGTCGTCGCTGCGGCTCGCCGCCCGGAGGCTGGCCGCGTCCGCGGAGGCCCCGGCGACCGCGCGCGCGGATGGACCGTCCGCGGCCACGAGGCACCTCGCCCAGCCGGGCCTCTCGTTCGTGGCGCTGTGGCCGACCGCCGAGCGCGAGGTGGTCGCCGAGATCGAGGCGGCCATCGCCGCCGAGCGGTACGCCGTGGCGCTCGAGCGCTGCAACGCGCTCGTCGCGGCGATCCTCGACAAGGCGGCGGAGCTCGCGGGCTCGACCGACGCGCCGCGCGACACCGCGACGGTGCCGGCGCTGCTCGGCCTGGACGGGCGCCGCTACCTCGGCTTCCGCGCCGCGGTCCGGAGAGCGCGCTCCGGCAGCGAGGTGACCGAGCGCGACGCGCTCAAGGCGTTCGCGTTCGTCATCGAAGCGCGGCTCGCAGAGAGCGCGATCTGACGCGGCCCTGGTGCGAGGGCAGCCCCGCCGCCGTCACAGCCGATCGAGCGAGGCGACGCCGGAGTAGCGGCGCATCGACACGCTCATGAGCAGCGCGATCGCGACCATCACGGTGGTCACGCTCGATCCGCCGTACGAGAACAGGGGCAGCGTGACGCCGACGACCGGCAGCGCGCCCGACGTCATGCCGAGGTTGATGACCGCGTGCCAGAAGATGATCGCCGCGCAGCCGACGCCGAGCACCGCGCCGAAGCGGTCCTTCGCCATCGACGCGATGCGGATCCCCCACACGACCAGGAACGCATAGAGGCACACGAGGACCACGCACCCGACGAACCCCCACTCCTCGGCGAAGACCGGGAACGGGAAGTCGGTGAACTGGTCCGGCAGGAAGAGGAACTGGTTCTGGGTGCCCCGGAGGTATCCGTTGCCGAACAGCCCGCCGTTGCCGATCGCCACGCGCGAGTGGTGGGCGTGCCAGCCGCGGTGCAGGAGGTCCTCCTCGGGGTGGAGGAACACGAGGACGCGGGCGCGCTGGTAATCGAGCAGCACGTACTCCCAGAGGATCGGCACCGCCACGAGGATGGACACGACGAACAGCGCGGCGCTCTTCCACCGCACCCGCGTGACCGCCGCGATCGTCAGGAAGACGAACACGAGGATGGTCGCCGTCCCGAGATCGGGCTGCTTGAGCACGAGGAGCGCAGGGACCGCGGTCAGCGTCGCCGGGATCGCGAGATCGCGGAGGGTGCGGCCCTCGTTGCGCGGGTCGTCGTGCAGGAACTTCGCCAGCGCGATGACCAGGAACACCTTCATGAACTCGCTGGGCTGGAAGCGGAACGCCCCGAACTCGATCCACCGCGCGGAGCCGCGCACGTCGCGCGCGAGCACGAAGACGAGCGCCAGCGAGAAGACGCCGAACGTGTAGAGAACGTAGCCGAGGCGCTCCAGGTGCCGGTAGTCGATCGCGATCAGGACGCCGCCGATGATGCCGCCCATGAACAGCCAGTACACCTGGCTGATGTAGAGCTCCGCGCGCGAGCCGGAGTAGACGCTCGTCGCGCTGTAGAGGTTGACGACGCCGAGCACCGCGATGGACACCGCGGCGATGAAGAGCGGCCAGTCGAAGTGGTCGCGATCACGAGCTGAGAGGGAATCGCCCCGGATCATGGCGTGCGCCCCGACGCGGCGGGCGCGCGGCCCGCGCTGCTCTTGCCCGCGCGCGGCCCCTCATTGGGGCCGCCACGCCGCTCCTTCGCGAGCTCCTGGTACGCGCGGACGACCTCGAAGGCGACAGGCGCCGCGTGCTTGCCGCCGGCGCCGCCGTGCTCGACCAGCACGACCACGGCGACCTCGGGCGCGCGCGCCGGCGCGTAGCCGGCGAACCAGGCATGCTCGCGGTTGAAGTACCAGACCCGCTCGGCCTCGACGCCGCGCGTGAGCCGGTGCGAGACCTGCGCGGTCCCGGTCTTGCCCGCCATCTCGACGCCGGCGACACGCGCCTTGAACGCCGTGCCGCCCTCCTCGTTCACACCGGCGACCATCGCCCGGTGCACGAGGGTGAGGTTCTCCGGCCGGATGTCGATCTGGCGGCGCACGCGCGGCGTGAACTCCTGGACGACCGTGCCGGCGCTCGTCTCGACGGCCCGCACGATCTGCGGCTGGTACAGCGTGCCGCCGTTCGCGAGCGCCGCGTACGCCAGCGCGAGCTGGAGCACGGAGACCGTCGTCGCGCCCTGGCCGATCGCCGCGTTCAGGCCGAACCCGAGGCGGAACTGGCCCTTGTTCCGGAGCGTCATCCACGCCCGAGTCGGCATCCTGCCGCCCGCCTCCGCGTTGATGCCGAGCCCCGTCCGCGCGCCGAGCCCGTAGCGCTGGCCCATCTCGGCGATGACGTCCATGCCGACGCCGTACTCCGCCGCGAGCCGATAGAAGAAGACGTTGCACGACTCGGCGATGGCCTTCTGCATCGCGACCGGTCCGTGCACGTGCGTGCACCGGAAGGTGCGCTTGCCGAACGTGAGCGCGCCCCGGCACCGCGAGGACTGCCGGGGATCGATGAGCCCCTTCTCGAGCGCCGCCAGCGCGGTGAACGGCTTGAAGGTCGAGCCGGGCGGGTACGCGCCGGAGAGCGTCTTGTCGAGGGCGGGCTTCAGCGGATCGGAGTAGAGCCGCCGGAAGGCGTCGCGGATGACCTGCTTGCCCGAGCCGCCCGAGAGCGCGTTCGGGTTGTAGCCGGGCTTCGAGTAGAGCCCGAGGATCCTGCCGGTGCGCACGTCGATGACCGCGACGCCGCCGGCGAGCTCGCCGCGCATCGCCTTGTCGATCGCCTTCTGGATGTCGGCGTCGAGCGTCAGCCGGAGGTCGCGCCCGGGGATCGGGTCGACCCGCAGCGGCTCCTCGATGATCCCCTCGCCGCCCGTCCGGCGCCGCCCCTTGGCGTCGACGAGCACCTTCTCCCAGCCGCGCGTGCCGCGGAGGTAGCTCTCCCAGGCGCGCTCGATCCCGGTGACGCCGATGCGGTCGCCCTCGATGTAGCCGACGCTCCGGAGCGACGCGAGCCGCTCGGCGTCCACCTCGGCCATGTAGCCGAGGACGTGCGAGCCGACCTCCTCGTACGGGTAGTAGCGCACCGGGACCGGCACCACGTCGACCCCCGGCAGCTCGGCGTCATGCGTCGCCAGGGTCGCCACGGCGTCGCGCGAGATGTCCTCCTTCAGCAGGATCTGCTGGTTCTTGCGCGGGCCCTCGTCGGCGCGGATCGAGGTGATGAGCGCCTCGAGCCGCGCGCGCTCCTCGATCCCGACGCCGAGGTACTCGACGATCTTCGGCCAGGTCGTCTCCATGTCGAGGCGACGCGGGACCACGTACACGTTGTACGAGGGCCGGCTCGCCGCGAGCACCTTGCCGTTCTTGTCCCGGATGATGCCGCGCGTGGTCGCGAGCGTCACCCGCCGCACGATGTTCTCCCGGGCGATGGCCATGTTCTCGTCGGCCTCGAGGATCTGGAGGTAGAACAGGCGCCCGATGAGCACCATGAAGCCGACCACCATGCCGAGCGCGATCCACCGGAAGCGCCGGCGGAACTCGCTCACGTCGGAGCGCTGGACGAGGAGGCTCACCGCGGGCTCTCCCCCGGCCGCGGGACGTTGATCGTCGCCTGGTGCACGCGCTCGGCCAGCGCGAAGACGAACGGCGCGAAGAGCGCCGTCGAGACCGCGTGCGGCGCGACGAGCAAGGCGAGCGCGCGGGGGCGCGCCGCGTCGCCCCCGAAGATGGCGGTGAGGATCACGATGAGCACCCCCTCGACGAGGCCGAAGACGAAGGCCAGCGCGATCTTCGTGAGCAGCGTCTGCGCGGCGAGCCGCACGCCGGCCGCACGCGACACGACGAAGGTCGCCACGGTGATGAAGGTGAACAGGCCGACCGGCGCGCCGGTGAAGAGATCGAGCAGGTAGCCGAGCAGGAAGGCGAGCGCGGCGCCGCGCGCCATCGAGTACTCGTGCACCCCCATGAACACGACGAGCGGCAGGAGCAGGCTCGGCGTGGAGCCAGGGATGTTCAGCTTGCCGATGAGCCGGAACAGGTTCGACTGAACGATCAGCAGGGCGGCGCCCATCGCCAGGAACGCGGAGTTTCTCATCGCGTCACCTCCGCTGCGCCTGCGGCGGCGCCTCCTCCGGAGGCGTCGTCGTCACGATGAGCACCTCCTCCAGCCGGGAGAAATCGACGGCCGGGGCGACGTAGACCTGCTGGTAGATGCCGAAATCGCGGCGGACGACCTGCGTCACGGTCCCGACCGGGATCCCCTTCGGAAAGCGCCGGCCGACACCGCTGGTCACGAGGAGGTCGCCGACCTCGATCTCGTCGGTGCGCTGCACATACTCCACGCTGCAGGAGTACTTGCTCTCGTCGCCCGTGCCGCGGACGAAGCCGCGCGCGCCGGTGCGCTCGACGATCACATCGACGCCGCTGCCCCCGTCGACGACGAGCCGCACGTCGACCGTGTCGCCGGCGCTCTTCAGCGTGGTGCCGACCACGCCGTCCGCGGAGAGGACCGGCAGGTTGGAGCCGATGTCCCGCGCCTCGCGGTCGAGCGTGACGCGCACCACGCGGAAGAAATCGTTGGTGCTCTTGCCGACGACCTGGGCGCTCACCACGTCGGTGCGGAGGCTCTGGCGCAGATCGAGCAGCCTGCGCAGGCGCCGGTTCTCCTCCTCGAGCGCCTCGAGCTTCCGCACCCGCTCGCGGAGGCGGGCGATCTGCGAGGCCTGCCTGGCGTTGTCCTCCTTGACGTCGACCAGGTAGATGTAGTCGCCCCAGAGGTTCGAGAGGCCGCGCGCCAGGGTCGCGGCCGCGTACTGGATCGGCGCCGCGAGGCCGATGACGATCCGGTCGGCCCCCGTGTTCTGCTTGGGGTCGCGCATGCTGGCGCGCAGGAACCAGAACGGCACCGCGAGCGCCAGCAGCACGATCACGAAGTCGCGGTAGCGTTTCAGGTTCACCGTGGCTCCCGGACCCAGGTAGTACGGGACGACCCGCAAGGCCACCCCTGTCGTCGCCGCGCGCGGCGCCCGCCCCCGCGAGGCGCGCGCCGCAGCAGAGCCCCGCCGGCAAGCTCACGGGCGGGGCACGAAACCAACCTTCAGCTGATCGTGACCTCTTTCAAGAGCTCGAGG
>JAICEP010000258.1 GCA_025924095.1 Sorangium sp. | reverse complement strand
TGGGCCCAGGCCGCGCCTCGGACTGACGATCGCTCGTGATGCCCCGGCGACGCACCATACTAAACGCACAGCGTAGCTCATCGATCCTTTATGGGGCAATGATGTTCGCGGACGAGATGCGCGAGCACGCCGCGCCACGTTCACCTACGTCAATCGACATTTGCCCCCGTTGTAGGTGCCGCGCGGGCGCTCGTTCCACCCACGCCCGGCCGCAGAGACGCGCTGCGCACGCGTCGAACGGGGCTCGGCTCGGCGCCTGCCCGTCGCGGTCCTCGTCACGCGCTCGCGCGTGAAGGTTCGCACGGCGAGCTCCACAAGGAGGTTGACACCCGAGAAAGTTCCAGGATTCCCTGAACGCTCGATGATGAAGCGCAGAGATTTCCTTCGAGCCACCCTCGTTACCGCCGGCGCGCTGGTCGTCCCGGCCTGCGGCCGCGACCCCGAGATCATCAATCCGCTCGACGCCGAGCCCGAGCGCGAGCTCACCGACGGCTCCGCGTACTTCCCCCAGTCGATCGCCTCCGGCGACCCTCGCCCCGGCAGCGTCGTCCTCTGGGCCCGCGTGCAGGACGGCGAGGAGGATCTCGATCTCGAGGTCGAGGTCGCGACCGACGCCGGGTTCACGCAGCGGGTGGCGCTCGACGCCGGGCAGGCGAAGGTGAAGGCGCTCGCGAGGCACGATCACTGCGTCAAGGTGAAGGTCCGCGGCCTGTCGGCGGGCGCGGTCTACTACTATCGCTTCGTCTACGTGAAGGGCGACACGGGCTACGTGTCTCGCGTGGGGCGCACAAAGACCGCGCCGGCCGAGGAGGCCGACGTCAAGGTCCGATTCGCCTACGTGTCGTGCCAGGATTACATCGGACGGTTCTACAATACCTACCTCGCGCTCGCCCGGGAGGAGCTCGACTTCTTCGTCCACCTCGGCGACTACATCTACGAGACGACCGGCGATCCCAGCTTCCAGAACACCGAGGGGCGCCGCGTCGTCTTCACCGACGCGGCCGGCGCCATCGCCCTCGGCGAGGGCGATACCGCCTTTCACGCGGCCAGGTCGCTCAGCAACTACCGGGAGCTCTACAGGACCTATCGCTCCGACGCGAGTCTCCAGAAGGTCCACGAGAGCTTTCCGATGATCGCCACATGGGATGATCACGAGTTCTCGAACGACGCCTTCGGCGCGACGGCCACCTACTTCGACGACCGGAAGGACGAGACCGACGTGGAGCGCCGCAAGGCCGCCAGCCAGGCCTGGTTCGAGTACCAGCCCGTCGATTACGGCGACGACGTCGAGCAGGACCCCGGCGCCTCGCTCCCGGACAATTTCCGCATCTACCGCGACTTCGTGTTCGGCCAGCACGTCCACCTGGTGATGACGGATCTGCGCAGCTACCGGC
The DNA here is from genome assembly GCA_025924095.1 of Sorangium sp. Lineage (GTDB taxonomy): Bacteria > Myxococcota_A > Polyangia > Polyangiales > Polyangiaceae > Sorangium. The sequence continues at coordinate 8,400 of JAICEP010000258.1, read as the reverse complement.
CGGATCACCTCATCCCCGAGGGCGCCTTCCCCGGCACGGTGGTGCTCGATCATGGAAAGCTCGGGGCCGAGCTCGGGGATGTCCCCGAGCTCGCCATGCCGTACGTGGACGACATCGAGACGTACGCCGACGGCATCTACGCCTCGGCCCTCAAGGGGGCCGCGGAGGCCGCCGGCTACGACGCCGCCGAGGTGACGGGGAAGATCAGCGTCCTCGCCATCAACCAGATCGTCGCCGGCGTGAACGAGGGCCTGCCGGGGGACATGCAGATCCCGCTCATCGATGCGGCGGAGTCGAACTTCTTCGATCGGGGCATCGCGTACGTGGATCTCGGCAAGTTCAGCGCCCACGGCGCGATCGGGGCTCGCTACCTCACGATCAAGGACACCTTCGATATCTACGCTGCCATCCGTTACAAGGAGACGCAGGGCGCGAGCGAGGACATGATGGGCGCCGAGCAGGAGTCCTGGTTCCTCGACACCATGGAAGGCTCAAGGGCGACCTGGAAGGTCTGGGGCAACGAGCTCTGCCTCCTCCCGCTCGCCGTCGATCTCGGCCCCTACAGCGTCCCCGAGCAGTTCAAGCGTCGCTTCATCATGAACGCCGACACCTGGGACGGGTTCCCCAGCAAGCGGAACGAGCTCCTGGAGCGGCTCGCCGAGGTGGGCGGCGTCGTGGCGATCACCGGCGACATCCACGCCTTCTACGCGGGGACGGCGGGCGTCAACGGCGATCCCTCGAAGAAGATCGTCGAGTTCGTGGGCGGCGCGGTCTCGTCGGCGTCCTTCCGCGAGATGCTGCTGAGCCAGCTGGCCGGCGATCCGGTGCTGAGCGCGGTCCCGGGGGCCACGCTGCTCGCCGCCGGGATCGACGGTCTGCTCACGTCGACCGCGACGAAGGTGAACCCCCACCTCGCTCACGCCAACAGCTATGCCCACGGCTATGTGGTGATCGAGGCGAGCGGAGAAGAGCTCGTCGCCGACATGCGGAGCATCGACGCCGCCGAGGCGCTGACCGATCACGCGGAGAACAGCGACGCGCTGGAGGTCGGGAGCGAGCGGTTCCGCACCCTCCGCGGGGAGAGCGAGATCTACCGGGACGTCCGCGGCGCGTGGAAGCGCTGGGACCCCGCCACGCAGAAGTGGATCTGAGCCTGCGCGCCCGGCGGACGCCGCGCGCCAGGTGAAGGCGCCGGCGGAGCTGTCGTGGGGCCGGCGAGCGGGCCGCTCACCTCTCCCCGACCCGTGACATTGCGGTGACCTTCCCGTGCGATCCTGCGCCCGTGCTCTCCCCCCGGGCCAGCCGCCTGCGCGACTGGGCGCTCTTCGCCGCCGCCGCGAGCGTCCCCGCGATCTGCGTCGGCGTCCTCGGCCTGCGCGCCCTCGCCAACGAGGCCGACGGCGCCCGCCGCGAGGTGGCGCTCGGGCTGTCCACCGCCTCCGCCCGCCTGTCGCGCGCGCTCGACCAGGAGACCGACCGCGCCGCCGCCGCCCTCGCCGCCCTCCCGATCGACGGCGCCCCCGAGGCCGCCGCGGGGGCGCTCGCCGGGATCGCGCCGCCGTTCGCCGCGCCGGTGCTGCTCGCGCCGGATCGCTCCGTGCTGCTGCCGCCCCAGGCCGCGCTGCCGCCCGCGCCCGCGCCCGCGGGGTGCGCCGCGCTGGCCCGCGCCGCCGCCGGGCCGGACGCCCAGGGCCGCGCCGGCGCGCGCCGCGACTTCCTCGCGCGCTGCGCCGAGGCCCGGTCGCCCGCGGGGCGGTGGCTCTGGCCCGTCCTCGCGCTCGACGCCGCGGAAGGCCGCGCCGTCGACGTCGACCAGCCGGCCGTCGCCGCGTGGCTCGAGGCGCACGCGGCGGGGCTCTCCGAGGCGGAGCGACAGGCCGCCGCGATCGAGGTGGACGCGGCGCTCTCGGGCGAGCCGCGCGAGCGAGCGCGCGCGGCCCTCGCGGCCCCGCGCCCGGAGCGGGACGCGCTCGTGGCCGAGCTCCGGCGCGGAGGCCTCGACGCCGCGCTGCGCGCGCGCCCCGACGCGCGCGGGCTCGTCTCGTGGCGCGCGGGCGCCTCCGCGGGCACGCTGCGGGCGCTCCCGGACGGGCGCTCCGCCGGCTTCGTGATCCACGCCGGCTCGCTCGCCGGCTGGCTCCGCGGCGGCGCGGGCCCGGTGCCGCCCGACGTGCGCGCCGACGTCCTCGCCGGGGCCGCCGGTCGGGCGCCCGCCGCGCCCGAGCTCGGCGGCGCGCCCGCGGCGCTCCTGTCGATCGCGCCCGAGCTCGCCGTGCGGCTCTCGCCCGCGGATCCGGCGGCCGTGGCGCGGCACGCGGCGCGGGGCAAGCGGCTGCTCGTCGGCGTCGGCGCCGCCGCCGCGGCGCTCGCCCTCGGGCTGGCCGCGCTCCTGTTCGCGCGCATGCGCGCCGCCCGGCGCTCCAGCGAGCTGCGCACCGACTTCGTCGCCGCCGTCTCGCACGAGCTCCGGACGCCGATCGCGTCGGTGCGCATGCTCGCGGAGCTGCTCGAGGAGGGGCGGCTCGCGCCGGAGGAGCACCGCGAGGTGTTCGAGGCGCTCGGGCGCGAGTCGCGGCGGCTCGGCGAGACCGTCGAGCGGCTGCTCGGCTTCAGCCGGATGATGGCCGGACGCGCGGCCGCCGATCGCGCCCCGGCGCGCGTCGCGGAGGCGGTCGCGGCCTCGATCGACAGGTTCGAGGAGCGGAACCCGGAGATGCCCGGGGTCGAGCGCGAGCTCGACCCGGCCGCGGAGGCGAGCATCGACGCGGGCCAGATAGAGCTCGCGGTCGACAACCTCCTCGCCAACGCCCTGAAGTACGCGCCGCTCGCCGCCCCCTACCGCGTCCGCGTCGCGCGCGAGCGGGGCGGCGTCGCGATCGCCGTCGAGGACCGCGGCCCGGGCGTCGCCCGGCGCGACCAGCGCCGCATCTTCGAGCCGTTCGAGCGCGCCGACGACCGGCTGAGCCACGCCGTCTCGGGCAGCGGCATCGGGCTGTCGCTTGTCCGGCACGTCGCCCGCGCGCACGGCGGCAGCGCCCGCGTCGAGAGCGAGCCGGGCCGCGGCGCCGCGTTCACCCTGTGGATCCCGGGACCGAAGGAGCCGACTCCATGACCGAGAAGACGCCCCATGGCAGGCTGGAGACCGTCCTCGTCGTCGAGGACGACCCGACGCTGCGCCTCGGCCTCCAGAAGACGCTGCGCTCCGCGGGCTTCCGCGTCGAGGTGGCGAAGACGGGCGCCGAGGGGCTCTCGATGGCGCTCGCCTCGCGGCCCGATCTCGTGCTGCTCGACGTGATGCTGCCCGAGATGAACGGCTTCGAGATCTGCGAGGAGCTCCGCCGGCACGACGCCGATCTGCCCATCCTGATGGTCACCGCCAAGGGCGAGGAGCAGGACAGGGTGCGGGGGCTCCGGCTCGGCGCGGACGACTACATCGTGAAGCCGTTCGGCGTGTCCGAGCTCCTCGCCCGCGTCGACGCGGCGCTCCGGCGGCGGCGGCTCGGCGACGCCGAGCGCGCGGTCGTGCAGTTCGCGGAGGTCGTCGTCGACTTCCGCGCCCACCGCGTGGAGCGGCGCGGGGCGCCCGTCGAGCTCACGGCGCTCGAGATGAAGCTCCTGCGCTTCTTCGTCGAGCGCGAGGGCGCGCTCCTGCCGCGCCAGCGCATCCTCGACGCGGTCTGGGGCGCGGACTACTTCGGCACCGATCGCACGGTCGACAACTTCATCAACCGGCTGCGCGCGAAGCTCGAGCCCGACCCGCGTTCGCCGCGGCACCTCGTGACCGTGCGCGGCGCCGGTTACCGCTTCACGCGCGCTCCGGCGCCGGAGACAGAACGGTGACATGGCGAGGACGGAGCCAACAAGGGCCGCGCGCACAATGCCTCTCACGCGCTGCCGCAAGCGGGCCGCGCGCCGGAGGACACGAATCGCCATGAACACGATCCATCACCGCGCCGCCGCCGTCATCCCCCTCGGCCTGCTCTCGCTCGCCTCGTGCGTCGGGGGCCCGGAGACCGCCGCGCCGGGCGCCGAGGTGCGCGTCGAGATCTCCGCGGGCACCGACAGGCGCCCCGACATCTCGCTCGCGATCGAGCAGGCCGAGCGCAGGCTCGACGCGGGCCGGGAGATCGCCGCCGCGCGGCAGGCGCTCACCGAGGCGCTCGCCGATCCGGCGCTGGCGCCGGATCAGCGCGATCAGGCGAGGCTCGCGATGAGCCGGGTGCTCGAGGCGGAGGGCGACCGGGAGGCCGCGATCGCCGCCGTGGAGTCGCTCCTCGGCGATCACCCCGTCGGCGAGCCCTGGTCGTTCCAGAAGGCCGCCGAGGGGCGCCTGCGCCTCCTGGTGACCGGCAGCGAGGAGATGCCGCGGCCGGAGGAGCCGAGCGATGCGAGGCTCGCGTCACCGTTCGCCCGCGCGCTCGCGCGGTATTTCCCCGTGCCGGAGTCCGGTCCCCGAGAGCTCACGATCCGCGTGTTCGCGTTCGGCGGGAGCCGGCCGGTGAGCGAGCGCCTCAGGACCTTCGCGCTCCCGAGCGCGATCCGCGCGCTCCGGAAGGAGGCCTGCCCGCGCTGCGACCACCATGTGGCGATCCATTACATGTCGCACGGGACCGACGGCTGGGCCCAGATCCCGGCCGCCCGGCCTCTGCTTGGGTCGAGCCTCGCGGTCTTCTACTTCGATCTCGGCAACCAGCGCATCCCCGCGCGGTACGACGCGGAGCTGCCGCTGCCCTCGGCGGACATCGTCGCGCGGCTCGAGAAGGGGGAGGGGCTCATCGCGGTGCGCGAGCGCGGCGGGGCGCCGCCCGCGATCCTGATCGCCGCGCCGCGCCAGGCGCAGCTCCCCGCGGTCGAGGAGGCGCTCGCCGCGATGACGGAGCTGCCCGCGGGGCCGGTCGCGGTGCCGCTGCCGAGCGAGCTCGAGCCGGCGGAGATCCAGGCCGTGGTGCGTGGCTCGTTCGGCCGCTACCGGGTCTGCTACGAGGAGCTCGTCGCGCGGAGCCCGGCCGCGGCGGGGTCGGTCCCGCTCACGTTCGCGATCCTGGGCGACGGGACGGTGGCCGACGCCGCGGTCGACACGGCCAGGTCGACGCTGCGCGACGCGACCCTGGAGAAGTGCATGGTGGCTGCGACGAGGGCGCTGGCGTTCCCGGGCATCGGGCAGAGGACCACGGTCGTCTATCCGATCGAGTTCTCCCCCGGCGACTGAGCGAGACGCCGGCGCCCGCGGCGGGTGGCTACTGCGCGAACGCGCCGATGGTGAGCGTCGGGCCGTCGTTGCGCGGCTCGGCCTGCTGGTGCAGCGAGTACTGGTGGTCGACCGGCGGGAGGCCGTCGAGCGTCGCGCCGGCGCCGATGAGCGGCGCGCCCGTGGCCGGGATGAAATCGTGGGATGCCGCCGAGGCGAACGCCGGGTCGACGCCGAAGATCGAGCTGTCCAGGCCGTCCACCCGCCCGAGCAGCCTCGGGCCCGGCACGGGGTCGAACGCGGTCCACCCCTGCCTCACCCAGTTCCCGGCGAGGAGGAGGACCCCGGACGCCACGTCGTCGCGGTCCCCGAGGAAGGTGACCGCGCGGAGGGACGTCGGCTCGTGGCTGCTGGCGAACACGTTGTTGCGCGCGTCGATCCGCTCGTCGTTGGTCGAGGCCTCGAACACCGCAGAGCGCTCGTAATCCTGGTACGTCTCGTTCTTGACGAAGACGGTGTTGGCGAAGAAGCGGAGCGTGCCCTTCCGGTAGTACTCGGTCTGCCCGCTGTCCCCGCCATAGTGGATCATCGACGGGCCGTAGCCGGTGCGCAGGAGCACGTTGCCGTAGATGAAGGTCTCGTGGAACGACGGCATCGCGACCGAGTCGGTCGCCTCCTGCGCGTCGACGAGGTCGATCAGGTGGGCGCCGTCCTCGATCCAGTTGTACCGGATCACGACGCCGGCCGAGCGCTCCTTGATGTTGTTGCCGTTGCCGCCGCGCGTGGGGCCGAAGCGGTTGAACTGATAGATGACGTTCGACGCCTCGTTGTAGACGTTGTGCTCGTTGTAATCCGAGAGGCTGCCGTTGTCGTGGATGTAGTTCGACTCGATGAGCACGTTCGTGGTGAGGATGTCCCCGCCGGCCGTGCCGATGAAGAGGCCGTTGGCGTTCTCGTGCACCTCGCAGCCGCGGACGGTCACGTGGTCGCCGCGCTCCACGAAGACGCCTGCCGCGTTGCGCGCGTAGGGCGCCGCCGATCCCGCCTTGTCGGTGAAGCCGAAGGGGGTCGAAGCGTTCTTGATCTCGAGCCCCTCGATCGTGATGTGGCTCGGCTCGAGATCGTACGGGTCGTCGTGCTTGTGCCCGACGACGATGAGCCCCCTCACCTGGTGGCCATCGAAGGGAAAATCGAGCTCGGGCCGGGTGGTGGCGTCCTCGCCGTCGATCACCGGCAGCTCGCCGTTCGGTCCCGAGACGCCGCATAGCCGGATCGGCTGCTCCGCGGTCCCCTGGCCGCCGAGCATGATCTTCTCGCGGTACCCCTCGGCGCGCCAGAAGACGCGCACCGTGTCGCCCGCGACGAGCGACTCGAGCGGCACGTCGCCGATCGCCTCGAACTCCTTGCCGGGGCCGACCTGGTAGTCCTTGCCGCTCCCGACGTGGGTGCAATCGATGTTGACCGGAGGGATGTTGGCGGGCGGCGGGAGCGTCACCGGGCCCCAATCCGTGCCGCCATCCGTCGTTCCGCCGAGCTCGCCGGTGCAGCCGGCGACGAGGAGCAACCCGGTGATGCAGGCTCGAACTCTCACAGAAGCGTCCTCCTCAACTATTTGCAAAGTTCCACTGGAATTTTACAATACCGTGGTGAGGCATTCTTGCCTCGATGAGGCAACATGACACGCCTACGTCCGTTGTCATCCGACCGAACACTGCTGTTGTCGCAGATCGTGCGCCTCAGGTAGCAGGATGTAATCCGAGATCAGGCCCGACGCCGCGTCCGCGAAGCCTTGCTGGCGGTGCATTCCTTACATCGAACATGGCGGTGCTTCTGCGAGAAGTGTTTGAACCGCCAAGGCGCCAAGGACGCCAGGAAGAGATTTTTTTAGTCCTCTTGGCGTGCTCGACGCCTTGGCGGCTCTCTTCATCCGCCGCTGTTCGCGTTATTCGAGGCGATGACATGCACTATGCACCTGGCGCATGAGTCCCATGTGGCCTATGAGTTGGATCGCACCGAGGAGCTCGCTAGTTATCCACGACGGAGACGAGCCCCGGCTCGGCGAGCGCTCGATACCGATCTTCGGCGAGCCCGACGAACGCGCCAAACAGCACGGCTCGAACATTCCTGGGAGAATCGAGGACTGAAGCCATGAAGCGAACGAAGCCGAACGGCGTGCAATCCCTCGAAGATCTCGATCTCCTCGCCGCGCCCGGGCGGCGAGGGATGGCGCTCGCCGGCGCGGTCGTCCTCGCGGCGTCCGGCCTGACCTCGGGCTGCGTCGGCGACCTCGGCGGCGACCGCGACGGGTCGCCGAGCGACAGCGGGCTTGTCGACGTCGCGCCAGCGGGTATGCGCCGGATGACGCCGGAGCAGCTCACGCGCTCGATGCGCGACCTGTTCGGCGATCCGGCGCTCGATCTGGACCTGGACCCGGACACGGGAGAGGTCGCCTCGCTGCTCGCCGTGGACAAGCTCAACGCCGCGGCGGAGGCGATCGTCGCGCGACGCCCGTCGTGGGGGACACCGGTGTTCCCGTGCGACACGAGCGGCGCGGAGGACACCGCGTGCGTGGACAGCTTCGTGCGGACGTTCGGGCGTCGCGCCTTCCGGCACACGCTCGACGAGGCCGAGGTCGCGATGCTCAAGGACCAGTACACCCGGGCGCGGAAGGAGCAGTCGTTCGAGGACGCCCTCCTGGTCGTGCTCAAGACCATGATCCAGTCGCCCAACGTCTATTACTTCGTCGAGCTCGGCCGCGAGGGGGACGGGAGCGAGGCGCTCGCCTCCGGCGTCCGCCCGCTGACGGGCTGGGAGCGGGCGGCGCGCCTGTCGTATTTCCTGTGGAACACGACGCCGGACGACGCGCTGCTCGACGCCGCGGAGTCCGGCGCGCTCGACACGGCGGAGGGCGTGCGCGAACAAGCGGAGCGGCTCCTCGCGGACGACCGCGCCCGGGCCACGGCGAAACGCTTCTTCGCCGACTGGCTCGAGCTCGACGGCACGAACAAGCACGCGTCGCTCGAGAACGCGCCGAAGAGCGCCCAGATCTATCCCGAGGATTCGCCCGCGCTGCGCGCCGCCATGCGCACCGAGATCGAGGCACTCGCGGAGCGCGTGATCTTCGAGGGAGACGGCCGCTTCGAGACGCTGCTCACGACGACAGACGCCTATGTGAACGGGCCCCTCGCCGCGCTCTACGGGGTGGAGGGCCC